>VGTH01000062.1 GCA_016874755.1 Deltaproteobacteria bacterium
CTGCGATTCGCAGAGCAGGGCGACCGCCGGTCGCCCCTACGAGGCGGCGTCGAAGCGGATATCTGTTGCCTTCGCTCCGGAAGAGTTTCACTTCGATCGCGCCGCAGCGATGAATAATCCGGGCTAGTATCGGCCAAGGCGCGCCCATGTCAAGTCAAGCTATTCTGCTTGACAGAAACATCTGCCCATCGCTAGATGATGGAACAAATCACATGCGCTGGGCGACCAGCCGGTCGCCCCTACCGAACCTCGGCAGCGCGATTGAACGGTTTGAACGGCTGGAACAAATCAAGGAGCTCATATGTCCGATCACTATGATGTCATCGTCGCCGGCGGCGGCTCAGCGGGTTGCGCCGTGTCTTCGCGCCTGTCGGAGGATCCCCATCGCAAGGTGCTTTTGCTTGAGGCCGGACCCGATCCGCAGCCGATACCGGAATCCGTCATGGACGCCGAGCAGAGCAATCAACTCTTGCTGCAAAGTCCTTACATCATGATGTACCCAACCCGGCGCGCGTTCGATGACAGCGAATTTTATTCGCTCGCCGGGCGCATCACTGGCGGCGGCTCGTCGGTCAACATGATGGCGATCCCGCGGCCGATCAAGGCCGACATGGACGCCTGGTCGTCGCAGGGCAATCCCGAGTGGACATGGGACAAAGTCTTACCTGTGTTAAGGCGCATGGAATCGGATCAAGATTTTCCCGACAGCCCGATCCACGGCAACTCCGGGCCGCTCTATGTAAAGCGCAAGCACTTGTTTGACGTGCCGATCAGCGCCCAGGAACAAGCGATGCTCGAAGCGTTGGTGAAATTGGGGATTCCGAAATTCGCAGACCAGAACATCCCTAACCCCCACGGTGTTGCGCCGCGGGCGAGCAATATCAAAAATGGCCGGCGCCAATCGGCTGCCGTGGCATATCTCGAATCGGCCCGAAGGCGCCCCAATCTCACAATCATCGATGATGCGCTTGTCGCTTCTCTAATTATCGACGGACTGAAGGCCAAAGGTCTGCGCTATCGCAAGGCCGGCCAAGAACACAGCGTTACGGCCGACAAAGTCGTGCTCTGCGCCGGCGTTTATCACTCGCCGCAGATTTTGATGCTATCCGGCATCGGCCCGCGCGCGGAATTGGAACGCCTCGGCATCAAAGTGGTTCATGGGCTCGAAGGCATCGGCGAAAATTATCAGGACCATCCGATGGTAACAATGACGGCGAAAGTAAAAGATGTCGACGCCAAGCTGCAGATGCGCGGCCGCTCGACGTTGAAGATTTATTACAAGAGCGATTCGGCGCGGGACTACATCGACTTTCACATCATCCCGCGCGAAGTCACCGAGATTAAGGGCATCGGCAACATGACCGGCTTTTCCTGCAACCTCTTGGAGCAAACCAACCGCGGCCGCCTGAAGCTGGCGAGCGCCAATCCGGAAGAACTGCCCAACGTCGACCCACAGGTGCTCGAACATCCCAACGACATCCGCCGCATGGTGAGCGCCATGCGCTTCGTCGAGAAGCTCTGCAACACCGAGCCGTTTAGCCAATTCTGCGGCGAGCTATTTTCACCGGGTCCGACCGAAGATTTCGAAAAGTTTGCGCGCACGAGCTACAACAGCTACTACCACGGCGTCGGCACCTGCAAGATGGGACCGGCGAGCGACCCCAAAGCGGTGGTCGATCAAGCGCTGCGCGTACACGGCGTGCAAAACCTCTGGGTCGCCGACGCGTCAATCATGCCGACGGTGGCGCACGCCAATACGAATCTAACCTGCATGATGATCGGCGAGCGCGGCGCGGACTTTGTCAAGGCCGCAAACTAACCAGCTCTAAGTTTGCTGCTAATGCAGTTTGTATAGTAGAAATCGCTTGTTCGTAACAATCGAGGTCTTTATGGCCGGCACGGATGCGGGTGCGCCGCCCACAGGCACAATTCAATATTACAACGCCGCTGAGGATTTGCTTGCCCGCAACTTGGCGGAGCGGCCGCACAAGATCGCTTATATCGATGACCAAGGCAGCTACTCGTTCGCCGATTTGGCCGGACGGGTCAACCGCTGCGCCAACGTGCTTACGGACCTCGGTTTGGCCATGGAATCGCGCGTCATGGTGTGCTTACTCGACACCATCGACTTTCCCGTGGTCTTTCTCGGCGCGATCAAAGCCGGATTGGTGCCGATCGCCGTCAACACGTTACTGACCAGTAACGATTTCGACTTCATGCTGCGCGACAGCCGCGCGCAGGCGCTGGTCGTATCGGACCCGCTGCTGCTCACCTTCAAAACAATTCTCGGGGCGCAGCCCCATCTCAAGCATGTGGTGGTGTCCGGCGGGGCATCGCAAGAATATCCATTGCTCGCCGAGCTGATGGCCCGGGAAGATAGCAGCTTCGAGACCGCGCCAACGCGGCCGGACGACGCCTGCTTTTGGCTTTACTCGTCCGGCTCCACAGGAACTCCAAAGGGCACTGTCCACGTGCAGACGAGCATGATCAAGACGGCCGAGTTGTATGCCCAGCCGATTCTCGGCATCCAGGAAAGCGACGTGGTGTTTTCTGCAGCGAAACTGTTTTTCGCCTACGGTTTGGGCAACGCGCTGAGTTTTCCGCTGTCGGTGGGGGCAACGACGATCTTGCTTGGCGATCGCCCGACGCCGCAGGCGGTTTGGAACATCTTGCGCGAGCGCAAGCCGACGATTTTCTACGGCGTACCGACGCTATACAGCGCCCTACTTGCCCATAGCGATTTACCCAAGCGCGACGAGCTCAAATTACGCCGCTGCACTTCGGCCGGTGAAGCATTGCCCGCCGACGTTGGCCGCCGCTGGGCGGAGCTGACCGGCGTCGACATTCTCGACGGCCTGGGTTCGACGGAGATGCTCCATATTTTTCTCTCGAATCGGCCCGGCGATGTCCGCTACGGCACCTCCGGCAAACCGGTGCCCGGCTACGAGATTCGCCTGGTCGGTGAAAATGGCAATCTCGTGACCAAAGGAGATATCGGCGAGCTGCAAGTTACTGGCCCGAGCAGTGCCGCCTACTATTGGAACAACCGCGACAAGAGCCGCGGCACTTTTCTCGGCCCTTGGACGCGCAGCGGCGACAAGTACACCGAAAGCGACGACGGCTACTTTACCTACGCCGGCCGCGGCGATGACATGCTCAAAGTGAGCGGCATTTGGGTGTCGCCCTTCGAAGTCGAATCCGCCATCGCCTCCCACGCCGCCGTGCTCGAAGCGGCGGTGGTTGGCCATGCCGACGAGAACGGTTTGATCAAACCCAAAGCTTATGTCGTGCTGCGGCCCAACACGCCGGCATCACCCGAGCTGGCGGCCGCCCTGCAGCAGCATGTGAAAAGCCACCTAGCGCCATACAAATACCCACGCTGGATTGAGTTCGTGAGCGAGCTGCCCAAGACAGCCACGGGAAAAATCCAACGCTTCAGGCTGCGCGCTTGAAATCGCCGATTCGTTCGTCAAACTACAAAAACCAATCTCGTCCACGGAGGACCCTGCAGTGATCGATCGGAATCGCCGTAAATTCTTAGCCCAAGCCGGTCTGTTCGCCACCGGCGCATTACTACCCAAACCCTTCGCCTTCGCCCAGGCGGGAAAAATCCGCGTTGGCTTGATGCTGCCCTACACCGGCACCTTCGCCGCGCTGGGGAACAATATCACCAACGGCTTCAAGCTCGCCGTCAACGAGCGGGGCGCAAAGCTTGGCGGCCGCGAGCTAGAGTATTTTACGGTGGACGATGAGTCGGAGCCGGCCAAGGCGCCGGAGAACACCAACAAGCTGGTACAGCGCGACAAAGTCGACGTGTTGGTCGGCACCGTGCACAGCGGCGTGCAGATGGGCATGGTCAAGATTGCCAAAGAAACCAACACGCTGATGATCATCCCCAACGCCGGTTTGGACGCCGCCACCGGCGCGCTGTGTGCGCCGAATATTTTTCGCACCTCCTTTTCCAACTGGCAGCCGTCCTACCCGATGGGTAAGGTGCTCGCCGATAGAGGCATCCGCAACGTCGTGTCGCTCGCCTGGAAATACGGCGCCGGCGAAGAAGCGGTGGCGGGTTTCACCGAAGGTTTTATCAAAGCCGGCGGCAAGTCGGTGCGCGGCCTGTGGATCCCATTTCCCAATGCCGAGTTTCAAGCGCTGCTCACCGAGATCGCGTCGATCAAACCGGACGCCGTGTTTGTGTTCTTCGCCGGCGGCGGTGCGGCAAAATTCATCAAAGACTATGCCGCGGCGGGATTGCGAAAGTCGATTCCGCTATACGGTTCCGGTTTCTTGACCGATGGGGTTCTCGACGCCACAGGCGCAGACGCCGACGGACTAGAGACCACGCTGCACTACGCCGACGGGCTCAATACCAAGCGTGACAAAGAGTTTCGCGCCGCCTACGCCAAAGCGTACAAGGCCGAGCCCGACGTTTACGCCGTGCAAGGTTACGATGCCGGATTGCTGTTGGCCGCCGGCCTGGAAGCGGTCCGCGGCGACGTCAGCAAACGCAAAGAAGTCATCGCCGCCATGGAGAAAGCCAAGATCGACAGCCCGCGCGGTGCCTGGACCATGTCGAAAGCCCACAACCCTATCCAAGACATCTATCTGCGCAAAGTGGTTGGCAAAGAAAACCGCTTCGTCAGCGTCGCCCACAAGGCCCTCGCCGACCCAGCGCGGGGATGCAAGATGTAAGGGAATCTTGCACCCCGAAGACACGAAGATCACGAAGGTAAGAGGAGAAAAATCAACTTTTTACCGAGCTTCGTGCCTTCGTGATGAATCTTAATTCCCCATGTTCTACCTCATTCAGTTACTGAACGCCGTCCAATACGGCCTGCTACTCTTCCTGCTCGCCAGCGGCCTGACTTTGATTTTCGGCGTCATGGGCGTGATCAATCTGGCCCATGGCGGCTTTTACATGGTCGGCGCCTATCTAACGTTTTGGTTGGCCAAAGCGACCGGCAACTTGTGGCTGGCGATTCCCATCGCTATCGTCATCGCTTTCATTATCGGCCTGCTGCTCGAAACGACCCTCATCCGCCGCCTTTACCGGCGCGATCATCTGTATCAGGTGCTGCTCACCTTCGGCCTTATCTTAGTCTTCGAGGAATTGCGCAGTATTCTTTTTGGCAATGACGTGCACGGCGTTGCCATACCGTCGATCTTTAATTATTCGATCCCGCTCACGGAAACGCTGTCTTATCCGGTTTACCGACTGTTCGTCACCGCGGTCTGCCTGGTGATCGCCGGCGTCATGTACTTCGTGATTCAAAAGACCCGGCTCGGCATGATGATCCGCGCCGGCAACAGCAACCGCGAGATGGCCGCCGCGCTGGGCGTCAATATCCCGCTGCTCTTCACTTTGGTCTTCGCCGTCGGCATGGCGCTGGCGGCGTTCGCGGGCGCCATCGCGGTGCCGATTACTTCGGTGGCGCCGGGCATGGGCAATCAGATCTTGATCATCTGTTTTGTCGTCGTGGTCATTGGCGGCATCGGCTCGATCAATGGCGCGATGATCGCGTCGCTGTTGATCGGCCTCGCCGACACCCTGGGCAAAGTCTTGGCGCCGGAATATTCCGGGGTCGCCGTCTACTTGCTGATGGCCGCCATCCTATTGTGGCGTCCCCAGGGACTGGCCAATCGATCTTAATTCACCGTGACCCACATCACGTTGCCGCGCTGGCTGCTCCTCTGCGTCGTTGTGCTGGTGGCGCTCGTGCCGCTAAGCGCGTCGACTTTCTATCTGCAGCTGGGCGCTAAGATCATGATCCTGGCGATCTTCGCCCTGAGTCTCGATCTGCTCATCGGCCATACCGGGCTCGTGAGCTTCGGCCATGCCGCCTACTTCGGCGTCGCCGCCTATACCCTGGCGCTAATCACACCGAAATATGAGGCGGCGAACTTTTGGCTCACGCTCCCTTTCGCCATCATTGTCGCCAGCGCCGCCGCGCTGATCATTGGCTTTTTGGTGGTTCGCACCGCCGGCATTTATTTCATCATGGTTACCCTGGCCTTTGCCCAGATGCTTTATGCCATCTTTCACGATACCAAGTTGGGCGGCGGCTCCGATGGCATCTACATCAACGTCCGGCCCGAGTTGACCGTTGCCGGCGTTAAGCTCCTCGATTTGGAAAGCCCGGCGCAGTTTTTTTATCTCGCGCTCATCGCGCTTGTTGCCGTCTATTTTGTCTTGAGCAAAATCTTGCACGCGCCCTTCGGCCGGGCGCTGGCGGGCATTCGGGTCAACGAGCAGCGCATGCGCTCCATCGGCTTCCCGGTTTTTTCCTACAAGCTCGGCGCCTTCGTCATTGCCGGCGCCCTCGCCGGTCTGGCCGGTTATCTTTCGGCCTGTCAGTTCGGTTTCGTCAATCCGGAAATCCTCGCGTGGCATCACTCCGGCACGGTTCTCATGATGGTGATCCTCGGCGGCATGGGGCGGCTCCATGGTGCCGTTCTGGGCGCCGCGGCCTACGTCCTGCTGCAAGAATTTCTCTCGGCGCAGGCGTTCTTCGGCACCTACGCCAAACATTGGCAACTGACGATGGGCGGTTTGATTGTGCTGATCGTCCTGGCGTTTCCCCACGGCATCGGCGGCCTCATCGATATTGCCCTACGGCGTCAAAGCAACCGTCGTACCGTTAATGAGGTCGCCCGTGTCTGAAGCGCTCCTGCAAGTGCACCATCTGAACAAGCGCTTCGGCGGCCTCACGGCAGTGAACGACGTGTCTTTATCGGTCGCGCCCGGCCAGCTGCACGCCGTCATCGGTCCCAATGGCGCCGGCAAAACAACCCTGACGAATCTGCTGTCGGGCGATCTATTGCCAACCAGCGGCACAATTATTTTTCATGGCCATGACATATCGGCATTTCCGCCAGAAAAACGCTCGCGCTTGGGCATTGGCCGCAGCTACCAGAAAACCAATATCTTCCCGAGCTTCACTGCGCTAGAGAACTGCCGGTTGGCGGCCCAGTCGCGCGCGCCGCGCCCGTTGAACTGGCTGCGCTCCGCAAACGGCTACGAAGACATTCTCGCTGGGTCGCAGCGCGCGCTCGACACCGTCGGTCTCTCACCTCGCGCCGACGATCCCGCCCTCGCCTTAAGCCACGGCGAGCAGCGCCAGTTGGAGATCGCCATGTGCCTCGCCACCGAGCCACAGCTGCTCTTACTCGATGAGCCGTTGGCCGGCATGGGCACCGAAGAGTCGCAGCGCATGGTGGCCCTGCTCGGCCGGCTTGCCGAAAGCCACGCCGTTTTGCTCATCGAGCACGACATGGATGCGGTCTTTGCGCTGGCGAAAGTTTTGACGGTGATGGTGGACGGTCAAGTGCTAGCAAGCGGCACTCCGGCGCAGATCCGCAGCAATCCTGAAGTACAGCGAGCCTATCTGGGGGAAATAGAGCCGTGAGCGAAGCGACGCCGATCATCGAAGCCCAGGGCTTGCACACCTATTACGGCGCCAGCCATATCTTGCACGGCGTCGATTTTTCCGTGCGCGCCGGGGAAACCGTCGGCTTGATGGGACGCAACGGCATGGGCAAGTCGACGCTGATCCGAACTCTGATGGGCCACGTGCCCGCGCGCCGCGGCGAGATCAAAATCAACGGCCATGTCATGACCGGCACCGCTGCCCATCTGATCGCTAGACAGGGCCTCGCCTACGTGCCCGAAGGACGCGGCATCTTCCCGAATCTTTCCGTTCGCGAAAATCTCCTCATGGCCGCTCGCCCCGGAATCAATGGCCAAACTCTGTGGAGCTACGACCGCGTGCTGGAGACTTTTCCACGACTGCGCGAGCGGCTAAGCCACGGCGGCCAGCAGCTCTCCGGCGGCGAGCAGCAGATGCTGTCGATTGGCCGAGCCTTAATGACCAACCCACAATTGCTGATCCTCGACGAAGCCACCGAAGGCTTGGCCCCATTGATCGCCAAGGAAATCTGGCGCATCATTAGGAGCGTCCGTGAGACCGGAATCGCTGCCGTGATCGTCGATAAAAACTTTGCTGAAGTTTCAGCGTTAACGGACAGAAATGTCATCCTCGTGAAGGGGCAGGTGGTCTACGAGGGAAGCGGCGGCGAATTGCGCTCTCGACCCGAAACGTTGCGGGAACACTTGGGGATTTAACCTCAGTCAAAGCCTTGGTCGTCAAAAGGTTGTCACCGTTAACTTCCCTTCACCTCGCCTGCGGCTTTACTCGTGCACAAGACTACAACTCCTGGTATACTTGTTGCGAAGTTATGCAAACGCAGCTGGCAGATTCTCTAGCAACAGCAAAGCAATAAAGCTTTTTGACTTTGTCGCCGTGACGGAACTCTCTTTTCCCTACGCAATAACAAAAGTCGCTGAGGATAGCTGCGACCGCTCGATTCCAAACATTCAGCAGTGGCGCGACTCCTTCGACCTCCGGCGTAGAGATTGGCTGATCTTAGGCAAGGGGCCCACCTACGCGAGCTTCGAAAAGGCCTACTTAGATGAATATTTCACCTGTTCACTTAATCACGTCGTGCGCGAACACTCTGTCGATCTAGCTCACGCAATTGACATCGATGTGGTTCGCCAGTGCGCTGATGCGATCGACCGCAATGCGCGATTTCTGATCCTGCCTTATCACCCACACGAAAATTGCGTCGCGAGCAAGCGCACGATTCACCACTTCGTCCGGGAAATACCCGTACTCCAGTCGCTGAAGGAGCAAGGCAGACTCGTGTGGTACAACCTGGCGACAGCCAAGAAACAGGTCGGCACTTCGCCACTCATTGAGGCTTGGAATTTTAGCGCGGAAGCGGCGGTGGACATTCTGGCTACATGCGGGGCGAGAATTATTCGTTCTCTTGGCGTCGACGGCGGCAACCAGTATGCGTCGTGCTTTGACGATCTACGCGCCACAACACTCCTCGCCAATACGCAAACATCTTTTGACAGCCAGTTCCGCCAAATCGCCAAGATCATTCGGCGCAAAGGGGTCTTTTACGCGCCGCTGCTGAAACAAGCGCCGATTCGTGTATTTGTCGGGACCGATAGAACGCAGCGGTTAGCCGCGCGTGTGCTGGAATACAGCATAAAGAAGCACGCCAGCATGAGCGTCGATGTTCAGTTTATGTGCGACATTCCGGTACCGCTGCCCAAAGACCGCGAAAACCAGCCGCGCACCGGATTTTCGTTCTCGCGTTTTCTCATTCCGTCGCTCTGCCAATACCGAGGGAAAGCGATCTATCTCGACGCCGACATGCTGGTCTTCGACGACATCGCCAAACTATGGGACTATCCGCTAGCTTCGGCGAAAGCAAACCGCAACCGGCAAAGGCATTGGACCCGGCACTCTAGTCGTCCTCGCTTTATTCATTGCGAGCTGCTCGACGACGGAAAAAATCGGCATACCGCTTTTTTCGCCTTTGTTCCCCGCGACGGATTCCGCACCGGCACGTTTACTCTCCGCCATGGAAGCAATCAGCCGCGGCGTTGCCTTGGTGACGCCCAGCAACGCTTCACTCAAAGATGTTTATTATGAATTTGACAGCACTGATCTAGCGGCCGATGCCCAGAACATCCTCAAACAAAACGCCGAATGGATGAAAGCCAATCCGAAAGCACGCGTCGAAGTCGAAGGCCATTGCGATGACGTCGGTTCAGCCGAATACAACCTGGCGCTCGGCGCCAAGCGCGCTCAAGTGGCCAAAGACTTCCTCGTCCAGCAAGGCATTGCGGCAGAGCGTTTGGTCACCATCAGCTACGGCAAGGAAGCGCCGGCCTGTTTCGAACTAACCGAAGAGTGCCGGGTAAGAAACCGCCGCGCCCGCTTCGTCATGTTTACTGAGCTGCCAACTTCCTAATCTACCCGCGCGGCAACTTATTCATAGCCAATCGCTGTTACGATCGGTGTTGCCGCCGCTTCGCGCGCCGGCCAATAGGCCGCCAGCATGCAAAGTGCCACGGCGAGCAGCAGCGTCAAAAACGCAATGCCGTAGGGGTAGTAGAACTGAAAGGTCCAACCGGTGAGAATTTTGGTGTTATAGACCACGTGATGGTACGCCATAATCGAGCCGGCGAATAATCCTAACAGCGCGCCGAGAGTCCCCATCCAACCCGCTTCCATCACCAGGACGCGGCGGATCTGCGCCTGCGTGGCGCCGATGGCGCGTAGCACGCCGAGCTCGCGGGTGCGGTCCAAGATCGACGCCAAAAGCGTATTGATCACGCTAAAGATCGCCACCACCACGGCGACGATTTCCACCGCGTAGTTGACGACGAACGACTGCTCCATGATGCGCACCACGGCGTCCTTCAATTCTCTATGGGTGCTAACGAACAAACGGTACTTCTCGCCATAGTCCATTTTGACTTTTTCGATCACGGCATCGATGTCGGCGCCTTGCTCGAGCCAGAGATCGAAGGCATCGACCAACTCATCGCGCCAATATTTTTTGTACAGCGCGCGGTCGATCAGCACACTGCCAATGTCGGAAGAATAGTCGACATAGACTCCCAGAATCGTTAGCCGCGCCGGTCCGGAAGGAGTTGCCAGTTCGATGCTATCGCCGGTGCTTTTGCCAAACTTGCGCTCGAAGCTTTCGCTGACCACCGCCCCTTTGGCTGCGCCCATGGCGCGCAGCACCTGCGCGCCATCGCCACGCGCCATTGGCAAGGTGCGCATAGCGGCTGACTCTGCGGCAGAAAAGGATTCGATGACGATCGGCTTGCCTTGATAGTTGGCCCGCACCAAGCGGTAAAGGTCGACTATCTTCACACCCGGTATGGTCTTTAATCCCGCCGCCGGTTCTTCGTGCAATGAGACATTGCGCGGCCCGGCGGTGCGCGCGCCGGAGCTGATGATGATATCGGCCGTCACCATCTGATCGACCCAGGCGAGCAGCGAGCCGCGCACGCTGTTGACAAAAGCCGCGATGGTAAAGATTGCCGCCAGGCTGATGATCATCGTTGCCACGGTGATGCCCGAGCGAAAGGGATTGCGCCGCAGACTATCGGAGGCAAGCCGCGTTTCAGCCCATGACATGCCCGGAATCGAAACCTGGCTTTGCCAAAATTTTTTCACCGCGAAATGAATCAATAGCGGACTGAAGAACGCCACGCCGAGCAAAAAGATCAACATGCCGACCACGCCAATGCTGAACTGCCGCACTGCACCTTCAGATAGCGGCGCCAGCGATACCATCGTTGCGGCGACGCCGAGCGACATCAAGCCTAGGCGCGTCGCCCACGAGCGGCCGCTTTGAAAGACCGGCCGCCAGGCCGCCTGCCGAACATTTTCCAAAGGACTGATGCGCAGCGCGGCGATGGCCGGATGGAGAGCGGCGAGCAACGCAACGCCCACCGCGCTCGCCGCGGCGAGCGCCAACTCGCTCCCGGTAAAGTCGCTGCCGAGGAGCCCGATGGAGGAAAAAAGATTGCGCACCGTCTCACCCACCGCCAGCAGCGCCGCTTGGGCGAGCGCCCATCCAAAAAGGCAACCAACGGCGGCACCGACCAGAGCCAAGATCACCGCCTCACACAGGATCAAACGCAGCAGCTCACCACGGCGCATGCCCAGACAGCGCAGCGCGCCGATCTCGCGTTTGCGCTGCACCACCGAAACCGAAACCGTGTTGTAGATCAAAAAAAATCCGACAAAGAGCGCAATCAGACTGACAAAAAACAGGCCAACGCGAAACGAAGTCAGCAACGACTCAATCTGCTCGCCGCGCTTTTTCGGCCGCTCCACCTCGGCGACGCCGCTGATCCGCTGGCGCAGGCGCGTTTGCACGGTCTCGACGCTGACGCCCTCTTCGACGGTCAGATCTATAATGTCGAGCTTGCGTTCCTTGCCAAAGGCGCGCTGCGCCACCGGCAAGTCCATTAGCGCAAAGTTGCCGGCAAAAACCTTGGCGGTGCCCTGCTCTTTGAGCAGCGCGCGGATTTGGTACTGCTGCTTGCCAACGCTAGTAACCAGCGCAATGCGGTCACCACGCTTGAGATTAAAGCGCCGGGCAAAACTTTCCGTGAGCGCGATGGCGTCAGGCTGAGCGATAAATGCCAAGGCCGCCTCAAATCCCAGTCCTTCGTCGGTAAACTGATGATCGCGCAGCGCGCCGTCGGTCAACAGATCGGCGCCAAAAACATAAAGCCGCTCCCGCTCCACACCGTGAACGGGTAGAAAACCATCAACTGCGGCCGCCACGTCGAGCACGCCTTCGGTGTCGCGCACCGCTGCCAACACCGACTCCGGCATGCCGCTCTCGGCGTTGGCGACCTGGAGCACCGCCTTGCCAGCGATCTGCTCGATGGTCGACTGAAATGAAGTGCTGAGCGAGCGGTTGACCAACGCAATCGCCACGATCACCGCCACACCCAGCGCCATGCCCAAAAACGTCAGCAGTGTGCGCAAACAATGGCGCCGCGCATGGCGCCAGGAGATGGTTGTCAGCAGTCTAAACATTGGGACGAAGTTACTCTTCACTCCTATTCACTCGAGTTTGCCATCGCGCAGCCGGATCACCCGATCGCCATAACGCGCCGCCGCCTCGCTATGGGTGACCATCACCACCGTGCAGCCTTGTTCCTGATTGATTTGCTTGAGCAGCGCTAAAATCGCTTCACCCGTTTTCGAATCGAGATTGCCGGTGGGTTCGTCGGCCAGCAAGATCGGCGGGTTAAACACCAGCGCCCGCGCAATGGCGATTCGCTGGATCTCACCGCCGGACATCGCCTCGGGAAGATGGGTTTTGCGATGCTCTAGGCCCACACTGTCGAGCAGCGCTTCCGCCCGTGCCTGCGCTTCTGCGTTGGGACGGCCTTCAAGCACAAAGGGCAGCGCGACGTTCTCGAGCGCAGTCAGTGTCGGCAGCAGATTGAAAAATTGGAACACGAACCCGATCTGCGTGCGGCGAAACAGCGTGATTTCGTCATCAGCCATTTGCCCGACCAATCTTCCCGCGACGAGCAGGTCACCGCCCGACGGCCGATCCAAACCACCGATAAGGTGCAGCAGCGTGCTCTTACCCGAGCCGCTCGCTCCCATAACCACCGCAAAGGAGCCCTTGGCGATATCCAACGAGACGCCATCAAGGGACACCACTTGGTTGGCGCCCTGTCGGTAGACCTTGCGAACGTCGATGCAGCGGATCATGCGCTGGGCAATCAGCAGATCAGAGCGATGGTGGGCGTGTCGATGGCAGCCGCTGCTTTTTGAGGATCGGCTTCGAGCTGCGTTAGATGACCGCGCACGGTGTGCAGCAGAGATTCGACATTGATACCGTAAAAAAAAGGCTCATAGGGCGCCAGCTTGTCGAGCCCGGTGCGCCACAACTTCACCGCGCCCACCGGCACGCCTTGCTGCAATTTGTAGTAACCCGCCGCAATCTGAATGATCGCCTGGTAAAACTTGCGATCTTCGCCACGCTCTTCCAGCCACAATTCTTCTAAAGTCTCGTGACACTCGAAAAACAGCTGGCGGTTAAATTCGTCAATGCCTTTGAGAAAGCGCGGGTCGTCTTGAGGTTCCATGCGTTCGCTAATCCTCCGCCAAAAAGCCGCGAAGGACGGCTGGCTTGAGACTGACTATGTGATCCGCGTCGCCTTTGTGGTTAATTGTCCTGGCGCCCATGACGCAGACTAACGCGAAAACTTCAGCCACGCTAGACGTCGAGCTCGACATCGATGCCCTCACTTACGGCCCCTACGGTATCGGCCGGCTCGACGGCAGGGCCCTGATGGTTCCCCACACAGCCCCGGGTGACCGGGTCCTCGCGCATATCATCGAGGCGCGAGAGCGCTACTCGGTCGGCGAGCTCATTCGCGTCATCACGCCATCACCGCTGCGCCAAGCGGCGCCTTGTGTCTATGTTCCCGAATGCGGCGGCTGCTCGTGGCAGCACATGCTTTACGAGGCCCAGCTCAAAGCCAAACAACAAAGTGTCGCCGACGCATTGCAGCGCATCGGCAAATTAGCCGACTTCGAGCTCCGGCCGATTATCGCTTCGCCCAAGGACCATCACTACCGCCGCCGCATTCGCTTGCAATGCGACGAGCGCAAACGACTTGGCTTCTATCGTTCTTCGTCGCACCAACTAATAGAAATCGACCGCTGCGTGATCGCCGACGATCGGATCAACGGCGTCATTGAGCTGCTACGCCCTTCGATCGCTCAACTTCGTACCCAGGTCGAACATGTCGAGATCATCCACGGCGACGGTACGGAGCAAGTTAAAATGGTGATTGGCGCCGCGGGTGACTGGAGCGCGTTGGACGAAGATCTTTGCGAACAGCTTGTGAGCGGACACAGCGCGATCAGCGGCCTGGTTGCGCACGGTCCCCGTTGGCGCAAAGTCTGGGGCCAGCCGTGGATCACGGTGCAGCTCACCGGCGATTTGGCCATGACTGTCGATGCCGACGTCTTCACTCAGGTTAACCCGGAAGGCAATCGAAAGATTCTATCGGCCCTGCTTGCGAGCGCGGCCTTTACAAGTGACGATCGAGTCTTGGAGCTCTACTGCGGCGCCGGCAATTTCACCCTGCCGATCGCCGCGCAGGCAAAGGAAGTCGTCGCTGTTGAAGGCTATCGGCCCGCCATCGCCAACGGCAAGCTCAACGCGCAAAAGCTCGGTCTCACAAATATCGACTGGATCTGTGCGGCGGTGCCGGAAGCTCTTAAACAATTGCGCAAGCGGCGGGAACAATTTGCCAAGATCGTGCTCGACCCGCCGCGCAGCGGCACCAAGGGTTTGGAAAAAGAGCTTGCCGGGTTGAATGCGACAGTCCTTGCCTATGTTTCCTGTAACCCTTCGACCTTGGCGCGGGATCTTGCCGGTTTGGCAAAACACGGGTACAAGCTTACCTTAGTGCAACCCATCGACCTATTCCCTCACACCTTTCACGTCGAGGCGCTGGGCCTTCTGCACAAGGAGTAGAAAGGAGCTCACATGAATATTCGACGAGCGGCGCGAGCCTCCCAAGCAGTAAGGGCGGCTATTTTGTTTAGTCTCATCGCCGTCGATCGCCCGGTCAACGCCGCCGATCGCCTGATCGGCCTGCACTCGGCGCAAGTGCTGTCACAATCGATGCCGTGGATCGCCCAGGAAGCGGGACTGTTCAAAAAGTACGATCTCGATTTCCACCTTGTTTTCATCTCATCGTCGCCGGTCGCCACCGCGGCAACGCTCAGCGGCGACGCTGAGATCGGCGTCACCGGCGCCATCGGCAACGTGCGCGCGTTCGTGCAAGGCTCAACAGACCTGGTTTTCATCGGCGGCATGAAAAACTTTCTCACCCACAATTTACTCGCGCGCCCCGAAATTCGCCGGCCGGAAGATCTGAAGGGCAAGAAGGTCGGTGTCGGCCGCTTCGGCGGCAACACCCACTACTTTGTCATCCAAGCTTTGAAGCGCCTGGGCATGGACGCCAGCAAAGATATCCAGCAGATTCAAACCGGCGGCTCACCTGAAACCGTCGCCTCCCTGGTAGGAGGCAACGTCGAAGCCGCCGCTATTGTCGCGCCGGGAGACTTCGTCGCCGCTTCGAAAGGCTTTCGCTACGTCATCAACGGCATCGACATGCGCATCCCTTATGGCGCGACTCAGGTCGTGACCCTACGCTCGCTGATCGCCAAACGGGGCCCAGTGATCGGCCGCTTCATGCGCGCCATGGCCGAGGCGTCCAACATCATGCACAGCGACAAAGCCTTCGTCTTCAAAGTCATGGGCAAACACATGCGCCTAACCGACGCCAAGGTATTGGAAGCCGCGTATCAGTCGGAGATCCCAGCGATGGAGCGTCGACTGGAGATTCAAGATGCCGCACTGCAGGCATCGCTGGATGAGATCGCGCCGCTCGATGCGCGGGCGAAAAATATCAAGCCGGCGGACATGATCGACCGGCGCTATTTAGTTGAGTTGGAGAAGAGCGGGCTGTTTGCAAGATAGCCATGAGGCTTTAGGCGCGAGGCTAGAGTTTGAGGAGAACCGGTGAAAGCCATCGATATTCACCATCACTACGTGCCGAAAAAATTGATCGACGAGACCAAGAAACACAGTAAGGCGTTGGGCGTCGATGTCACCGACGTGAAAGATAGTTGGGCGTTGTCGTTTGCCGGCAGTAAGCCCCACGCCCTACAGGGGCCGATCTTCGACGTCGAGAAACCTCGCGCTCATGCCTATTTCTGTCTGCCCCTATACAGACCGTCGATAAAGCCGCTGTCGTCGAGTTCTTTGATAAAACGGTTGTCGACGAATTCTTCGGGCTTAGCTGCTTTCGCTTTCGGATCGGTCTCGGCCATCGGCTCGAGAATTTTTTTGATGCCTTCCAAAGTCGGGTACTGTTTCGCCGGCAGGATCTCTTCGAGCACGCCTTCGTCGTACGCCTTCTCTAGAATATCTCGCTCCTGAACCTTGAGATACTGCGCTAACACCTTGAGCCCCGCCGCTCGATCGGTCTTGAGCGTGTGCACCGCCTCCACCTGCGATTTCACATAGCGGCGCACGACGTCCGGATTTTCGCGAATGAACGCGCGGGTGGTGCCGACACCGATGCTTTGATAGGGCAGACGGACAATTTGCATTGGATGGATGCCGCGCTTCTGCGCTCGAAAATTATCCGGCGCGCTGAGCATCGCTCCCTGAACTTTTCCCGTGTCCAATGCGCTTAGGCGTTCGGGGATCGTGCCGATCTGCACTAGCGTGACATCTTTCACCGGGTTGAGGCCGAGCCTTTGCAGAGCAATACGCCCTAGAGAATCGGATAGCCCGCCGAACGTTGCGATCGCAATGGTTCCGCCTTTGAGCTGCTCCGCCCTTTTGATCTCCGGCTTGGTCATGAGCCAATACTCCGCCATCACGTTTCCGCCGGCCACCATGACTGCATCGGCGCCCTTGAGAACCGCACTGACGACCGGCGGACCGGAAACCTGGCTGATCGGTGTTTCGCGGGCAACCAGCGCCATCGTCGTAATCGTGCCGCCGCGAAAATAGACGATCTGCACATCGAGCCCATTGCGCCGAAAGATTCCCGTCTCTTTCGCCGTCCATGCCGGCAGACCGGCAGCGCTGAGAGTGTTGTTGCCAATCGTGAGCTTGGTCAACGGCTGGGCCGGAGCGATTGAACAAAACGTCAAAGACAACCAAAAGCTAAGCAACCCGCTGAATCTTGTCATCGTTCCTCCCATCGTTGTTCACACTCTCTCCGGGGCAAAGCCCAAAAAGCCTCATGCCGTTCGGGCAATAGGTCTTTCCCTTGTCTGACTTCCGGCACATCCCATTCTTTCATCCCTACCAGGGTCATCGCTGCTTCTCGTGATCGCCGCGTCCGGACGTGCTATCTTCGGACGCTGAATCTAATCCAAATCGATCGCAAATGACACAAGAATCACGCCGCGACTTTCTCTTGCCGTTTCGCCACCGCGACTTTGCGGTGTTTTGGAGCGGCTCGTTTTTGTCAAGCATGGGGACGCAGTTCACGACGTTGGCAATGGCCTGGCAGCTCTATGAGCTGACCGGCGCCGGCGATACCATCAGCTCAATTTTGCGCTCGACCATCAACCAGCTGAGTACACCGGATGAACTGCGCGGCCGCATGTCGTCAATCAACAGCCTGTTCACCAGCAACGGTCCGCAGTTAGGGGAGTTCGAATCCGGCGTCGTCGCTGCCTGGATCGGCCCGCAAGGCTCGGCGCTGACCGGAAACCTGGCCACGCTTCTAATGGTCGCCATCGTGGCGATCAATTTTCCGCAGCTGCGCCGCTACGAAATCGCCAAGACCGCGTAGATTTTGGGGTTTAGATTCTTGTGAATTGGAGTCGTTCCATCCGACTGTTGCCTCATGCCTTCTTACGCATGAGCGGCCAAAGCAGAAACACCACCGTCACAGCGATCAGCACAGCACAAATGGGCCGCGTGACGAAGATCGCGAAGCTGCCACGTGAAATCAGCAGCGATTGGGGCAACGAAGTTTCCATGATCGGCCCGAGCACCATGGCGAGGATGAACGGCGCGCCTTCGAAGCCTGACCGGCGCAGAAAAAAACCGACGACACCGAAGGCGAGCATGATCACTATTTCACTTTAGGTCTCTCCTCCGCTTAAGTCGCCCTCTCTGCTAACAGAAGTGCCGGCAAAGTGTCAATCATTTCATGATTTGCTTGACAGTATTGCAGAGGTTCACTAGAACCAAAGTCGAGGCAACCTATGGGAACCGTCGCAGGTGCACAAAACATTCTGAGCAGCTTGAAAGAAGCGGGCATCAACTTGATCGCGAGCGTGCCGGACATCAACATGCTCCAGCTGATCAACTTGCTCTACGAAGACAAGCAGATTACCCACATTCCGGTGGGCCGAGAAGAGGAAGGCATCGGCGTCTGCACCGGCGCCCACCTGGGCGGCAAGAAACCCGCAATGCTGATGCAAAACGGCGGCTTATTGAATAGCTGTAACGGCCTGACCACGACCGCTTTGCAATTTGGCATTCCGGTTTTGCTCCTGGTCTATTACGCCGGCGATATCGGCGACAACGCGTTTCACATGCTCGGTCTAGTCACCGAACCCGTGCTCGACGGGCTTGGCATCAAGTACATCGTCCTGCGCGATCCGACGAAGGTCAAGCAAGACATCGCCGGCGCCGTCACATTGACCAACAACTCGAAACGGCCGGTCGCCCTGCTGCTCACCCGCGCTGTCCTGTAGAAAGAACGAAAATGAAACGCTACGAGTGCCTGCAAGCAATCGCGCCGCTGATCAAAGACGAACTGTTCGTCACCACCGCCGGCGGCGCCACCAACGAGTGGTCGGCGTTGCACCCTAGCGACGGCAATATCCAGGTAAAAACGCTCGGGCTCTGTTCGTCGATCGGCCTCGGCTTGGCCGCGAGTTTGCCCAAACGCAGAGTCTTCGTCTTCGACGGCGATGGCGCGCTGTGGATGAACTTGGGCTCGCTCGCAACCATCGGCCTGCATCGGCCGAAGAATCTGATCCACATCTGCTGGGACAACAAGCAGTACGAATCGTCCGGCGGCGAGCCAACGGTGGCTACCGCGGGGAGAATTGATTTCGCCGGCATCGCCCGCAACGCCGGCATCAAAAGCGCCAAAGCGGCAGCGACGGTCGCAGAATTGAAAGACGCCGTCGCCTTCGCGCTCAACAACGACGGCCCCCATTTCATCTGGGCACAGATCGAAGCCGGCCGCGCCGAGGTCCCGCCACTGCGCGTCGATGAGTTGGAAAACAAATACCGCTTCCTGCGCTACATCGAGCAGACCGAAGGCATCAACATTCTCAGCCTCCCGCAGTCGGCCAGCTACCTGCTCAAATAAATCAGGCTGGGCGGACACATAGGTCCGCCCCCACGAGCCTTCGGATCACGGCGTCGCCCGCACCGTCGGGCGCGCGAGCAAACGCTTCATCCACGCTTTGACATGGGGCGTCGAGTCGTCGATCGTCGTCTGATAGCGATCGAGCCGGCAGAAAAACGGAATATAGGTGATATCCGCCAACGAATACTCCCCGGCTATGTATTCCCGGGTCGCCATCTCGCGGTCCAACGTACCGAGGTACTCCTTGATTCTTGCTTTCGACTCTTCGACTTTGTAGTCGTGCGCGACGTAGCCGCCAGCCTGCTGCAAGCGCGTATTGCAGTAGTCGATCCAGATGCGCGCCCGGGAACGCGTCACCGGATCCTTCGGCATGAGCGGGATCTGCGGGTACTTCTCTTCGAGATATTCGTTGATGATCGCCGATTCGTAGACGACCGCGTCGCCATCCACCAGAACCGGCACTTTGCCGTACGGGTTCAGCTCGAGCAAATCTTTCGACTTGTTCTTGAGATCGCACTCGATCAATTCGTGGAGAATTTTCTTTTCGGCCAGGACAAGCCTTGTCCTGTGGGCGTAGGGTCAAGGTCCGTAGGAAAATAGTTTCATGGGAAACCCTCCGTTCTGGCCTCGCCTTTAGCACGGCTGCGCGAGAAATTACAATGGCTGTTTAAGTTCGGCCGACTTCGATCAGCTGCCCGGAGACATAGTCGGAGTCGCTACAGGCAAAAAAGACAAACGGCGCGGTGATCGCATCGGGCGACACCGCGGGCCGGTCGCGCCGAGCGATGCCGAGGACCTCGCGGCGGAATTTCGTCAGTTCTTCGGTCATCCGAGTGTCGGCCACCGGCGAGATGCAATTCACTTGAATATTGTGCGACTTGAGCTCGCTGGCGGCGTTTTTGGTAAACGCGACGATGCCACCTTTGGCCGCCGCATAGTCGGCCACGCCGTAGGAGCCACGCAATGCGGAAGGCGCGGCGATATTGATGATCTTGCCCTTGCTCTGCTGCTTCATGAAGGGAATGACTGCTTGCGTGCAATTGAACGTCCCCTTGAGATGGGACCCGAGAGTTTCGTCCCAGCGCGCTTCGGAAATATTTTCCAGCGGCGCCAAACGCAGATTGCCGGCGTTGTTGACCAACACATCGATGCGCCCCCACTTGGCGACAATCGCCTGCACCAACCGATCGATTTCGCCGCGCCGCGCCACGTCGGCCATCATGGCGATGCAATCACCGTCCAGGGCGAGAATCTCGCGCTCGACCTTGTCCAGCGCCTCGCGATCTTGCAACGCCGTGATCGCCACGCGCGCGCCTTCGCGGGCAAACGCCAACGCCACGGCCTTGCCGATTCCCCGGCTTGCGCCCGTGACAATTGCTACCTGTCCATCGAGTCTAGCCATTTAGTTTACCGCCGCTTCAGTTGGCTTTTTCTTTCATGTTGCTGAGCACCGTCGAAAATGAATTTTTATTAAGCGCGGTGCGAAACTGCTCTCGGTAGTTGCGCACAATCGAGATGTCTTCGACCACCACGTCATAGATGCGCCACTTCCCCTCTGACTTGTGGAGACGATAGAGCACCGAATACCGCTGCCGATCCTTGGCGATGAGCTGGGTGTCGACTTCTGCGAAATCGCCGTCGATTTTCTCGCTCTTGTAGGCGACCTGCTGGCCATTGTAGAGGGCAATCTGGTCAGCATAGGTTTTTCCCAACAGTTTAGTGAACACCGCAACAAATTCGCTTTGTTGCTGCCCATCGATGACGCGCCATTGCGCACCGAGCGAGCGCATCGCCATCTCTCTAAAGTCGAACACCGGATAAACAATTGGCCGGAGCCGCTCGATGGTCTCGACGCGCTGCTTGCGGTCGCGCAGATTGACGTCTTTGATCACGTCTACGCCGCGATCGATGGCGCTGCGAATAGCATCGGTTGGCTCGCCAGCGAAAGCCCAGCGCAACTCTCCCATCAAGAGCAGCACCGCAACTGCGCACACCAAACCCAAGCGTTTTTGCCGCATCGCCATCATGCAAGTTAGACTAACTGAATCGGCTGGCAATTCAAAATGGTTTCGCTCAAACAAAAAAGGGCACCTTCCTCAGGTGCCCTTTTTTTGCGCGTTTATGCGCAATGGCGAATATCTGTATTTTGCTCCCCGCCTCCAGCACCCAAGCCAACCGAAAACCTTATCCTGGCTGCTTTCAAGTCACGGCCTGCGCCTTCCTATTTTTTGTCGCTTCAGAGCGACTTGTACTCACGAATACAGGGTTGAGGCCGGCACTACGACCCTTTAACCAAGATGATTAGAGCTTCTTTGGCCTGCCGCCAGTAGCGGGCGATCTTGCTCCGGTGGAGTACAATCTTGCATGTTCAAGACCCCTCCTTTCACTTTCACTGGGGCCTGGCCGCGCGATCCATCTGGCCCCCACGCCGAGCGGCGTTTCAATGAATCCATGCGTAGTCTGCTACGAATAAAACTTTTGTCAAGCAAAAAATTCTAGTGCTGCCAAGTGGCCAAATCGCCGCCATCTTTCTCAAGACTACCATGACGACTCTCAACCCCACGCACGGCTGCGGCAAGACCGTGCGCCAGCGCTTCATCGACAGTTTCAATAAACTCAAATTGCATCGTCTCCCGCACGCTAGCCGACAGCTCTTCGAGATCCTTACGGTTGAGCGCCGGCAACAGCACTTTACCAATGCCGGCGCGTTTAGCCGCAAGCACTTTTTCCTTGATGCCGCCCACCGGCAGCACCAGGCCGCGCAAGCTAATCTCGCCGGTCATCGCCACGTCGTTGCGCACCCGGCGGTCGGTGATCAAAGAGACCAACGCCGTAAACAGCGTCACGCCCGCGCTCGGTCCGTCCTTAGGAATCGCACCGGCTGGCAGATGGATATGCAAATCTTGTGTTTTGAAAGCACTATCGTCGATGCCCAATGACGCCGCCCGTGATTTCACCAGGCTGAGAGCCGCCTGAGCGCTCTCCTTCATCACGTCGCCGAGCTGGCCCGTGAGGATCATCTTGCCATCGCCGTTCATCTTGGTCGCTTCGACGAACAAGATGTCGCCACCCACCGGTGTCCAAGCCAAACCTGTCGCGACGCCGGGCAAACTCGTGCGCAGCGCCACCTCATTGAAAAACTTCGCCGGCCCGAGATAACTGCGCACCGAGTGGGCGTTCACCATCACGTGCTCGCTGTTGCCCTCGGCGATGCGGGTTGCCACACCGCGGCAAATGGCGCCGATTTCCCGTTCCAGTTGACGCACACCGGCTTCGCGAGTGTAGCTGCGAATCACCTCGGCCAACGCATCGTCCGTGATCGTCAAGTGCTCGTTGCTCAAACCGACGCCCGCCAACTGGCGCGGCACTAAGTAGCGGCGCGCAATGACCGCTTTGTCTTCTTCGGCATAGCCAGGCAGCTCGATCACTTCCATGCGGTCGCGCAGCGGTCCGGGGATCGAGTCCAGCATATTCGCGGTTGCCACAAACAACACCTGGCTCAGGTCAAACGGCACATCGATATAGTGATCTTGGAACGTGCCGTTCTGTTCCGGGTCTAACACCTCGAGCAGCGCCGCACTCGGATCGCCTTGATAGCTGGCATTCAACTTGTCGATCTCGTCGAGCAAAAACACCGGATTCTTGCTCCCGGCTCTCTTGATGCCTTGAATGATCCGCCCCGGCAGCGCGCCAATGTAAGTCCGGCGGTGGCCGCGAATCTCCGATTCATCATGCACGCCGCCCAAACTTTGGCGCACGAACTTTCGTCCCATCGCCGTCGCGATGCTCTGGCCGAGCGAAGTCTTGCCCACGCCCGGAGGGCCGACAAAGCACAGAATCGGGCTCTTGCCCTGCGGGTTCAGTTTACGCACCGCGAGAAATTCCAAGATGCGCTTTTTGACTTTGTCGAGATCGTGGTGATCGGCGTCAAGCACAGCGCGCGCCTTGTTGAGATCGATGCTCTCTTCAGTGGCCACATTCCACGGCAAATCAAGCAGCCAGTCGAGATAGTTGCGCACCAAAGAATTTTCCGGCGAGCTCTCGGACATGCGCTCCAGGCGAGCGATCGCTTTGTTGGCTTCCTGCTCCGCCTGCTCCGGCATCTTGGCTTCGGCAACTCGTTTTTTTAGGTCTTCGAACTCGGAGGCCTTGCCGTCCGAATCCCCCAGCTCTTTATGGATCGCCTTCAACTGCTCGCGCAGCATGTATTCACGCTGGGTCCGATCCATCGATTCTTTGGCTTCGGAACCTATCTTGTTGCTGAGCTCCAAGATTTCGACGCGGCGGCTGAGCTTTTCTGAGACTTTTCTAAGCCGCGCTTCCAGGTCGAACGTCTCCAACAACTCCTGCTTCTCCGGCAGCGGCACATCGAGCCACGAAGCCACAAAGTCAACGAACGCCGACGGATCGCGCAGGTTCTCGACCATGGCCGATACGTCCTGCGCCGCCGCCGGCAACAAGGCCAAAGCGCGCTGCACCTCATGGCGCAAATTCAAAAGCCGCGCTTCGAACTCTTTGCTCGCCGGCACGTCATCGGTCAGATAGGCCACCCGGGCGATGAGATAGGGTTCGGTTTGAATGTAGTTGATGACCCGAAACCGGCGCGCACCCTGCACGACTGCCTGCTGGCGGCCGCTGGGCGATTGCATGACCCGCAAGATTTCCGCTGCGGTGCCGGTCGAATACAAGTCAATCGGTTGAGGCACATCGGTTTTAGGATCACGCTGGCAGAGCACACCAATATTCTTTTCCTTGCGCACCGCTTCTTCCACCGCCAGCGCGCTAATCTTGCGGCCAAAACCGAGCGGCGCCATCGTCATCGGAAACAACACCCAATTGCGTAGCGGCATGATGATCAGGGCATCGTCCGGCAATTCGGCAACCGGCCGCTCGGCGCCGTGGGGCGCAGTGGCGGCAGCCAACTCCATCGAAAGCTCCTTCGGGTCCTGTGTTGCATTCATGCTCGTCAATTTAATCACTCCTTTGGCGTTTGGCACGATTTCGGAAAACTCCCTCCCTGCGTTCCCCCCACTGCCATTGCTGCAAACACCGAACCAACCTTGAAAACGTGGTGACGGCAAAGCCGATTGTCAAGGTAGTCCATAACTCCGCTCTAAGCCCACGCGGGTTTCAGAAACTGTAGGGTTTTCAGGAAGTTTTGGGGTATTGGGATTCGCCCATTGGGCGAGTTTTTTCTTGACTTGTATCTGGTTAGTGTTTTATATTT
>VGTH01000063.1 GCA_016874755.1 Deltaproteobacteria bacterium
TCCTTTCCTGCCTGCGCCAACAGGCAGCCTTTCGTTTTTAGATTCGCGAAAGGGTACGCCTACCTATTTCCTATTTCCACACGCTTTGATCATAGCTCTTCCTGTGACGTGTGTTAGCATTGGCCCATGGATCTGTTTGATTCCGCGCCGCCAAAATCACCGCAGGCGTATCAACCTCTCGCCGAGCGCATGCGTCCGGCGACGCTCGATGATTTCATCGGCCAAGAACATTTGCTCGGCCCGGGCAAATTACTGCGCGAGTTGGTCGCCGCCGGCAAACTAAAATCGCTAATTCTCTGGGGACCGCCGGGCACCGGCAAAACCACCCTGGCGCAAATTCTTGCGACCTCTGCCCACGCCGTCTGCGTGCACTTTTCCGCGGTCACCTCCGGCGTCAAAGAGCTAAAAAAAATCATTCAAGATGCCGAAGATTTACAGCGGCGCGGCAAGACCACGGTGCTGTTTGTCGACGAGATCCATCACTTCAACAAATCGCAGCAGGACAATTTTTTGCCCTACGTCGAGCGCGGCACGTTGATCTTGATCGGCGCCACCACCGAAAACCCCTCCTTCGAGGTGATCTCTCCCCTACTCTCGCGCTGCCAAGTTTTGGTGCTCCAGCCGCTCTCGGTCGAGGCGATGAGTTCCATCATCGATAGCGCTCTGCGCGATGGGAAACGTGGGCTGGGAGAGTGGGCCCTGCGCTTGGACGACGCCGCGCGTGAATTTCTCATTCAACAATCACAAGGCGATTGCCGCGTGGCGCTAAACGCCCTGGAGACTGCCGCCACACTGGCGCACAAATCACAGAGCCAGATGATCGAACTGGCGCACTTGCAGGAAGCCCTGCAACGCCGGCCACTGCAATACGATAAGGCCGGCGAAGAGCACTACAACGTCATTTCGGCGTTTATCAAAAGCATGCGCGGCAGCGACCCCGATGCGGCGATCTACTGGATGATGCGCATGCTCGACGCCGGCGAAGACCCGCTCTTCATTGCCCGGCGCATGGTCATTTTTGCCGCCGAAGATATCGGCAACGCCGATCCGCGCGCGCTCCAGGTCGCGGTGGCGGCGAAGGACGCGTTTCATTTCGTTGGACTACCCGAAGGGAAGATTCCTTTGGCGCAAGCGGTCACCTATTTGGCCACTGCGCCCAAATCCAATGCTTCGTACAAAGCCATGCTCGCCGCCGGCGAAGACGTGCAACAGCGCGGCGCGCTGGCGGTGCCGCTCCATCTGCGCAATGCGCCCACCGGGCTAATGAAAAAATTAGGCTACGGCAAAGATTACAAATATGCCCACAACTACGACGAACATGTCGTCGAGCAGCAGCACCTGCCGCAGGAGCTCAGCGGTAGAAAATACTATTCCCCTTCCGAATCGGGCTACGAAAAGCAGATAAAGGACCGGCTCACCTATTGGCAAGAAAAGAAAAAAAAACCTAAGTAGGAGCGCGGCATGGCGCGCCCCTACTGCCCGATCCCCGCTAGGTCGAGTAAGAACACGTACGAGAACGCGGTTTCCTGATGGCGGCGAAATCTTCCCGACGCGCCGCCGTGGCCGGCTTCCATGTTGGTTTTCAGAATCACGCGAGCGTCGTTGGTTTTTAGCTCGCGCAGTTTAGCGGCCCACTTGGCGGGTTCCCAGTATTGCACCTGGGAATCATGCAGGCCGCCGGTGATCAGCATGTGCGGATAGGCTTTCGCTGCGACGTTGTCGTAGGGCGAATAGGCCAGCATGGTTTCATAGAAAGTCTTGTCGTTGGGATCGCCCCACTCGTCGTACTCGCCGGTGGTTAAAGGGATCGAGGTGTCGAGCATCGTCGTCACGACGTCGACAAAAGGAACTTCGGCGACAATGCCGTTGAACAAGTCGGGGCGCAGGTTGGCAATGGCACCCATCAATAGTCCGCCGGCGCTGCGCCCCATGGCGAACAGATTTTCAGGACGGGTAAACTTTTCGCCGATCAAGAATTCGGCGCAGGCGATGAAATCGGTAAAAGTATTTTTCTTCTTCAACAACTTGCCGTCTTCATACCATTGCCGCCCCATCTCCTGTCCGCCGCGGATGTGGGCGATGGCGTAGACGAAACCACGATCGATCAAACTCAGACGCGGCGAAGCAAAGGCGGCGTCGATGCTCAGGCCGTAGGAGCCATAGCCGTAAAGTAACAGCGGATTCGCGCCGTCTTTCTTCACCCCCTTGCGGTAGACCAGCGATATCGGAATCTCCGTGCCGTCTTGTGCCTTAGCGTAAAGCCGCTCGCTCGCGTAGTTGTCGGCATGGAAGCCGCCCAGCACCTCTTCTTGTTTCAATAGGACGCGCTGCCGGGTCGTCATGTCATAATCGTAAATCGACGAAGGCGTTTTTAGCGAAGTGTATTCGAAGCGCACTTTGCGCGTGTCGAATTCAAAGTTCGCCCCCAGATGGGCCCGATACGCCGGCTCGTCAAAGGAAATATAATGCCCGTCCCCACCCGACCACGGAATCATACGAATCTCGGTGAGGCCCCGGCGGCGCTCTTCGAGAACCAGATGATCCTTGAAAATATCGAAGTCGGATAGATAGACGTCGCCGCGGTGCGCGATCAGCTCTTGCCAGTTCGTCTTCTCGATCTTGTCCAGCGGCGTCGCCATCAGGCGGAAATTCTTCGCCTGGTCGTTGGTGCGGATCAGAAATCGGTCCTCAAAATGATCGATATGGTATTCATGCTCGCGCCGGCGCGCCAGGAAAACTTTGAATTCACCGGTCGGATCATCGGCAGCCAGATAACGATACTCCTGACAGATGGTTTGCGTCGAAACCATCATCAAGAACCGCTTCGATTTGGTCTTGTAAATGTAGACCACAAACGTTTCGTCGTCTTCCTGGTAGACGAGGGCGTCGCCGGCCGGATCGGTGCCCACCCCATGGCGCCAGATTTGATACTGGCGCAGCGTGGTCGGGTCCTGCTTGGCGTAAAAAAGCGTGCGGTTGTCATTGGCCCATGCAAGATTCTCGGTAACCTCCGGCAACACGTCCGGTAGGACTTCGCCAGTTTGCAAATTCTTGACATAGGCCGTGTGAATGCGCCGCCCCTGGGTGTCGATGGCGTAGGCCAAAAGATCTTGCCCGGCGCTGACCGCCGAACCACCGATGGAAAAAAACTCATGCCCCTGGGCCAACTGATTGCCGTCAAGCATGATTTCTTCCGCCGCCTCCAGCGAGCCGCGCCGGCGTGAATAGATCGGATATTCTTTTCCCTCCTCGTAGCGGGTGAAATAGTAATAATCGTCGCGCTTGTAGGGCACCGACATATCGGTTTGTTTGACGCGGCCTTTGATCTCCGCGAAGAGCTTTTCCTCGAACGGTTTGGTATGAGCCATCTCTTTCTCGGCTCGTTGGTTTTCCGCCGTCAGATAGGCGATCACCTCGGGGCTTTCTCGCTCGCGCAGCCAATAGTAGTCGTCGGTGCGCACGTGGCCGTGTTTTTCTAAACGCGCAGGAATTTTTTTGACCATCCAGCAACCTCCGTCAAAGAAGGGCAGAGTCTAGTGAATTTTCACGCCGATCGCCAGCTTGCGTTGACAGTGCTCAGAGTCCTCGGTTACTCTCTAGCATTCAGATGGAAGCCGGGGCGCAGTTGTTGGAGCAAGTTTCGCCGATGCGGCCGCTGCAGAAAATCGATAAATACGTCGACATGAGCTATCTCGCCGAGACGCGCCGGACGCTACAATAGCGCTGTTCTCAAATGATTTTTCGCTTCGTTATTCTTATGGCGGCCGTCTTCGCTGCCGTGCCGGTAAGCTTCGCGCAATCGGCACAGCGCAAAGCGATGGTCGTCGCTTGGGATGGCCTTGTGCCAAGCTTCGCCAAAGAGATGATGGCGCGCGGACGGTTGCCCAATCTGCAACGATTGTTAGCTGGCGGGGTCTACGCCGAGGACGTCATCGCCGCCACTCCGTCCAAAACCGCCCCAGGGTTCGCTTCCTTGTGGACTGGTGCCGCTACTCGCGCAACCGGCATCAGCGGCAATCGCATGCCGCGCGCGCCGGCAAATCAGTTCACCATTCTCGAAAACAGCCTTGGCTTCAGCGGCACCGCACTGCGTGCCGAGCTGCTCTGGGAGACCGCGGCGCGCGCCGGGCTTCGCGTCGTGACGCTGCATGTGCCCTTCGGCGGCGACACGGTCTCGGGCGGGCTGCACGTGCAAGGGTATAATCGTACTTCGACCTTCAGCGGCATCATTGACGGCCGCAAAGTAAAAAGCAAACCCGCCACCGACTGGCACAACCTACCGCCCAGCAATTTCCCGCCGCTCGAAATCGCTTTCTCGATATCCGCAGGATCTTTCTATGGCCTCATGATTGACGATCCGAACGACGCCGTCATCGGCTATGATACGCTGGTTGTGACCGGCAGCCGCGACGGGCTGGATATGAGAGCCCAACTCAAACCAGGCTACGCCGGCGAGCGCGGCCTCGATTTGTGGAGCGCCGAGGTCCTGACCAAAGTCGGCGACGGGCCGGCGACCACCTATCTGCGCTTGTTTCACTTGCAAAGAGACGGCGGCGAGCTGCTGCTCTACTTCACCGCGCCAGTGCGCGACAACTTCGCTCCGCGAAACGTCATTCAAGATCTTAAAGCCGCCGCGGGTATGTTCGTCGGCAACGGCGGCAGCTTTGTTTACCAACAAGGTGGCCTGGGACCGCCGCTGGCCCAGGGCGGCGATGGCGCTGCCGAAGCGCGCTATCTCGAAACGATCCAGTTCGTAGCGCGCCACTTCAACGCCGCTGCCCGTTGGGTTCTCGAAACGCAGAGCTGGGATTTCCTGCTCGCCTACTCGCCGTTTCCAGATGAAGCGGAGCATGTTTGGCGCGGCCATCTCGACCCGGCTCTGCCCGGCCATCGGCCGGAGATCGCCGCTAGACTGCGACCTCATCTCGAAACAGTTTACCAACAAGCGGATAAATTTCTGGGCCTGTTTTTAGAGCATCGTCCGGAAGATACTGTGGTCGCATTGGTGTCCGATCACGGCATGGAAGGTGTCAGCCGCTGGGTGGCAATCAATCGCGCGCTGCAGGCAAGCGGCTTACAAGTTCTCGACGCCCAGGGACGCGTCGATCTGAGCCGCACCAAGGCCTACTACCCGGCGATTAGCAACGGTTATTTGCTGATTAACACGACAGCTCGCAAAAGCGGCATCGTTGCTCCGGAAGAACGCGGCGGCGTCGTGCGCGAAATTCAACGCGCGCTCTTCGGATTGCGAGATGGCAACCGTCCAGTGGTCGCAGCGTTGGCCGACGCGCAGATCGTCGGCCTTGGCCTTGGCATCGGCGGCGAAACCGGCGGCGATATCTACATCGAACTCATGCCCGGCTATGACTTCGACCCGGCAATCGCTGCTGGGGCAATGGTTTTGCAGCGCGAACCGATCGGTAACCACGGCTACAATCCGCTGCGGCCATCGATGCGCACAATCATGGCCTTCAATGGCCCCGGAGTCAGGCCCGCCGGCAAGCTCGGCCAGGTTTCACTCATCGACTTTGCGCCCACTTTGGCGAGGCTGCTGGGGATTCCCGCGCCGGCGCAAGCGAGCGGCCAAGTCTTGTACGACGCACTCAGCGAGCCGCGTTGACACCCATCCGGCGCTTCGTCTACTCTCAAAAGCACAACGTAATAGGAGATTTTCATGTCGAGCCAAAACCATTGGGAGCCGCCGTCAGTTATTTCACGCGAGCAGACGATTCAACTGCACCGCGATGTCATGGCCATGCCGTCTGAGCCCGTGCGCGTCAGTGAAGATTTGTTCCGCTTGCACGAGCTGGAGATGGACTGGGACATTGGCGCTGTCGTCTACGAACCGCAGGACGCAAGCCGCATTGCGCGCGGGTCAGACGGCACGAAAGTTGGCATCTTCCTGCTCCACGGCGGCGTGTCCGATTTCAAATCCGTCGAGCGGGTGGCCAAATTGTTGCCTGAAAAATTCGGCATCAAGGTCGTAACGATGACGTTTCCGGGCCGCTTTTATTTCAACGACCCCCATCGCGATTGGCCCGGCGACGTCGACAACCCCGACGGTTCGGCACGCACCCCGCTGTGGACCAAAGAGACCCGTATCACCAAAGACCAATACATAACCGTGCAGGACACCTCGAAGCGCGCGGACTACGGCACGTTGATCTCGCTATCGGCAAAGGAAGGGACAGAGTTCTACCACCGTATGGCGGCGTGGCCAGTGGCATTTGAACAAGCCGTTAAAGAAACCGCGCGCCGGCAATTTCCCGAAGGCGAATATTCGATTTACATTCACGGCCACTCCACCGGCGGGCCATTTGCCATGATGGCGTCGCAAAGAATTGCCAACATCGCCGGTCTGGTGGGCTATGGCAGCTCGCCCTTCGGCTACATGTTTCCATTGATCGCCGATGACGACTGGAACTTTCCATTCAACCAATTGCGCCTGCGCACCTGGCGCGACACCGCGCGCTACATGTACGAGGGCATGAAGGACAGCGGCGTCGGTTTGCCGATGCTGATCGAACTGACGTTCGAGCGCTGGGAGAACGCCAAAAAGCGGCCCAACTTCAAAGCCGAAGATTTCATCCACAAAAACTCGACCGGCGCATTGACCGCGGCCGCCAAAGCTGCGGCGGCGCGATTGAAGCTATCCAATCAAGACGCCGATGCGTTGGTGCAGCGCTATCTTGGCTACACGCTTCCCGTCACCGGGCCCAACGTCAAGCCGGTGCCGAACTTTCTGTCGATCCACGGCATCGACGATGACACCGTCACGCTCAAGCGCTGCGAACGGGCCAAACCGTTGTTCGCCCAACTCAACCCAGCACCAAAGGTGCACAGCGTATCGCTGGGCGCCGGCATCCACTCGTGGGGCTGGACCAGCGAAGAGCTACCGATGGGTATCGTGCCACCGGTGGCCAAGCTTTGGCACGACGCAATCATGAACGGATTCTTCGGAACCAAGTGATGGCGTAGAAGAACGCTGGGGTATTGGAGTCATGGAGTGTTGGAGCGATGGGTTTTCCGATCAGTACTCGATCACGCCAATATCCCACGGCGAAACGCCAGCCGCTGCGATCCTTCACTTCCAGGGTCAAGGCAGCTAATATCCGCCCATGGCTGACACCACTCATCTGATCCTCACCGCCGTCGGTCCGGACCGCGTCGGTCTGGTGGAAAAAATCTCCGAGTTCATCTCGCGCCATGGCTGCAACATCGAAGACAGCAAAATGGCGGTCTTCTGTGGCGAGTTCGCGCTGATCTTATTGATCAGCGGCGCCGGCCCAGCCCTGGTGAAGATCGCCAACGATCACAGTCAGCTCGAGGTCGCCACCGGACTCACCCTCTCATTGAAGACCCCGACGGATCGTAAGACCGGCGAGTCTTTTCTCCCCTACCGGCTCACCGCCTCGTGCATGGATCATCCGGGCATCGTCTATCAGATCAGCGGCGTGCTCAGCTCCCTCGGCATCAATATCGAATCCATGGAGACCGACACCTACGCCGCGCCGATCAGCGGCACGCCGATCTTTCGTTTGCAGGCGGAAATTTCCGTGCCGGGCAAAACCAACATCGCGCAGTTGCGCGAGCGTTTCGCGGCGATCCAACGGGAAGAAAATATCGACGTCGATATCGCGCCGATTCATCCTTGATCGACGATTTGGCAACATTTATCGCCAGAGGCGCTGAGCGCCCAGAGTTCAAACGGAGGCTTCGATGAAATTGCCAGCGACGTTGCTCCTCGGTTTCTTACTTCTCACGCACGGCCCACTATCCGCGCAGACCCTGGAAAAGATCCGCCTGGGCTACAGCGGCACCGGCATCAACAACTACGTTTTGGACATGGGCAAGCGCCAGGGAATCTTTCGTAAAAACGGCATCGAGCCGGAGGTGGTCTACATCAATAGCGGCTCGCTGTTGAGCCAAGGATTGATCTCCGGCACCTTCGATCTGTCGTTTTCCCAGGGCTCGGAAGCGATGCTCGCCAAGCTGCGCGGCGCCGATGTGCGCATCGCCGCCGTGGTCGCCAACCGCTTCAATCACGTTTACCTCACCGCGCCGTCGATCACCTCGCTTAAGCAGCTCAAAGGCAAGAAGGTCGCGGTCAGCCGCTTCGGCTCGGGCTCCCACTTCCAAACCAATTTGGTTTTCAAGGAAGCCGGCCTCGACCCGGAACGTGACGTGACCGTGTTGCAGATCGGCAACTCGGGCGCGCGCATTACAGCGATCCTGAGCGGCGTAGTCGACGGCACGATCATGGCCGCCGATTTCGTGCCGCGCGCCAAGCGCGAAGGTTTCAACGTCCTCTACGATCTCGCCGAGACCAAGATCGAGTATCCGTTTCTCTCGTTAAATTTCTCCGGCAGCTATCTCGACCGCAATCAGCGGCTGGTCAAAGCGCTGATCAAAAGCATGTCGGAGTCGGTTCGCGCCCTGCAAAGCGACGCTAACATGGCCAAGGCTGTCATCCGTTCGGCGCTGCGCACCGAGGACGCCGAGACCGTCGACTACGCGCTGACGCGCAGCATTCAAGTACTGGACCGACGCCCGTTCCCAACTCCCGCGGGCATTCAAACCGTCATCGACGAGCTCGGCAAAGAAGCCAAGAGCAAGAACCTCAAATTCGAGGACTATGTCGACCTGCGCGCCCTGCGCGAGCTTGAGAAAGAAGGGTTTTTCAAATAATGCGACTGCGCCGGCTCGCGCTTGCATGCCTGTTTTTCGCTGCGATCCTACCGACATGCACGGCCTGGGCCCAAACGACCGACGAGCAGCGTTTGATCGAGAAAGTTAGAGACGCCGTTATCAAAGAACTGCGCTCCGGCAATTTTTTCCAGGAGCAGGTCGAGCTCGGCATTCGGAATTATATTCGCAAACAGGAGCAAGCCCAGGCCGCCGCGCGCGCCGAAGAGGAGCGCATCGCCACGGAAAAAGCTAAGAACGTCCGGCGCGTCAACCCCGGACGCGATCATATCTTGGGCGACCCCAAAGCGCCGGTATCGCTCATCGAATACTCAGACTTCGAGTGTCCGTTTTGCAAACGCTTCCATCCCGTGGTGCAGCAAATCATTGAAGCCTACTCGGGCAAGGTCAATTGGGTCTATCGCCATTTTCCCCTCGGTATGCACAATCCGGGGGCGCAAAAGCAGGCAGAGGCCTCAGAATGCGTCGCGCAGCTGGCGGGCAACGATGCGTTTTGGAAGTTCACCCATGCGATCTACAACCGCACTTTGTCGGGAGGCAAAGGCTTTCCGTTGTCACAACTGGCGCCCCTCGGCCGCGAGATCGGCGTCAACGACCAGCAACTCCAAGAGTGCATTGACAGCAACAAGAACGCCGCGCGGGTTCAGGAGGACATGCAGGAAGGCATTGACATCGGCCTTACCGGCACGCCGGCCAGCATTCTGCTGCACAATCTGACCGGCGAGGTTATGTTAAAAGTCGGCGCCCAGCCGTTTGAAGCCTTCAAAGCCGATATCGACCGGCTATTGCAGCCAAAGTAAACAGCGACCGGGCTCAGTGTTTATGATTGTGACCGGCTTCAGAGCTCTTTAGGCTGGCCAGATAGGTCGCCAAATCGCTCAGCTGTTTAACGGTCAGCACATCGGCAAAGCTCGGCATCTTGGATTTGCCGTCGTCACCGACATGGCCTTGTTTCTTGGCGTCGGGATCGATCACCGCGTTGGGGTTGGCGATCGATTCGGCGAAGAACTCCACCGTGTGCATACCCGCCATTTGCGATAGCTCCGGACCTATCCCTTTGTCCTCTGACGCGACGTCAGGAAATTTTTCGCCTTTGATCTCATGGCACTTGTAGCATTGCAGCTCCCCAAACAGTTTTTTTCCTTCGTGGGCGTCACCGCCAGCTAGTGTAAACTTCCAATCCTTGGGTTGGCCGTGACTATGGTGATCGCCGGTGGAGTGCGCGTCTTGGGAGGCTTCTCGGCCGCAGCCAAAGGCCAAGACGATGGAAAAAATGCCCAATACGAACCAGCAGAAATTACTGTTCATGACCGCGCCAGCCCTCGCTTTCGAATCCGTAATATTAGCGACCGCAACGATGTCGGGCCAATCATACCATGAAACTTGGACGCAGGAATGCATCGCCGCGCCATCGATAAATTTTTCTGCCAATAGTTTAATCCAGCTGGAGTGAGGCCGGCTCATTGGCCATCCGTTCGCCCATGCCGACCTGGCGCAGCCGCTGCCACAGCGCCTCGACTTCCGCCAACACCGCTTCATCCGACTGATGGATGTCGATCGGGTGAGCGATCGGCACCCAACAGGGCCGCCCGGTGACCCAGAAAACTTCCGAGCGGTTACCCTCGGGATCGAAGTAGTAGCAGCCGAGCGCGCTCACATGGTTGACCAGGGCATCGATGCGCAAACCTTCGGCGACGAGTTTCTTGTGCATCTTGCGCAAATCCTCGAGCGTCGCCACCTGCAGCGACACTTGATTGATCACGCGTGAATCAACCTCGTCGGCACGGCCGCGAAACAGCGCAATCTCGTGGTCGGCGCGCGTAGGATCGGCGCTGAAGAAGACAATGCCGGCGCGCCAGTTTTGCTTGGTAACACGCATGCCCAGCGTGTCGCGGTAGAACGCCACCATACGTTCCAAGCCGCGCACGTAGATGCCGACATGTCCGAGTCCCACCACTGCGGTCATTGTGCCTCTATTTCTTCTTCCCGACCGCGGCGCGCTGGTCGGGCCCGCTGTCGGCGTAACCTGGCAGCACCAGCGAATCGATGAAGTAGCGCCCCCCGCCGGCAACCACCTTGGCGCCGCGCTCGAGCGCGGCCGCGAGCTCCGCCGGCGTGCTCACCGGCGCTTCGCTGTCAAATCCCTGGGCGCGCGCCATGGCAACCAGATCGACGCGCGGGTCGTCAATGCGCTGGCCGATCCAGCGGTTTTGCGCCGGCCGGCTGCGCATTTGCGCGACCCGCTCTTGGTGCATCTCGTCGTTAAAATAAGAGCGATTGTCGGCGACCACGACCATCACTGGGATGTTGAAGTGCGCCGCGCTCCAGAGCGCGCTGACACCCATCAAGTAGTCGCCGTCGCCGATCACGCCGATGACCAAGCGACCGCTGTCCTTGAGCGCCAACGCAGCGCCGACCGTGTGCCCGGGGCCGGTCCCTACGGCGCCGCCGCCATCGTTGCCCATAAACGACAACGGTCCGTCGAACTCGTAGGCTTCGCCGGGCCAACCGATCGGCAGCCTGGCAAAGGTCACGGTTTTGCCCTTGGCGAAAGTGCGCACGGTCATGGCCATGTCCCATAGCGTCATCGACTGGTGCGGCGCCGGCACGGCGATCGGTTTCTTGTTCCAGTGTGCCCGCCCCTGCAGCGCGCCGCGCTGCTTGATCTTCCCTTTTGCGCTGGCGCCGAGCCGATCGTTCATCTGCGCCACGAAAGTATCCGGCTCGGCGAAGATCGGCAGGTCCACCGCGGCCAGCGCCTGATGGTCCATGCTCCAACCATTGGTGCGAATGCTGTCGAGCGAGCAGCTGATAATGGTTTTGTCGGTTGGCTCCTGGCTCTGGGCTTTGTTATCGAGCGCCAGCCGCAAAACTCCGGCGAGGTCGAGCCAGTCGAGATTGATAATCAGGTCCGCCTTTTTGATCAACGCCGTAGCACCAGCGTTGGGCCGCACGCACGGCGGCGCGTAGTGGAGCGGATGCGTGGTTGGAAAGGCCGACGGATCATTGCTGCTGGTGACGACGGCGGCACCGATCGCTTCGGCGAAGCGCACCCGGTTGTCCCAGTCGCTCTGGCGCCGCGACACTCGGCCCATGAGGATCAATGGGCACTTGGCTTTGTTGATGGCAGCCAGCGCTTGCGTCAAAGCGGCGCGCGGCACTGCCGGGCTGGGCGGCGCTGCAAAACGCGCCGCGTCGGGCACCGAGACTTTGCCGGTCAGCGCTGCTTCCTGCAGCCCAGCGTCGAGACAAATGTAGACCGGGCCGTAGGGCGGCGTGCGGGTGATCTGATTGGCACGCAGCACCGACTCCACCGCCGCCTGGGGCGACGCCGGTTGATCGTCCCATTTGGTGTAATCGCGAATGATCGCACCCTGATCTTTGGCGGTGTGAATCCAGTCGATCCACGGCCGGCGCACATGGGCATCCACCGGGCCGGTGGCGCCGAAGATAATCATCGGCGTGCGATCGCACCAAGCATTGAAGATCGGCATCGCCGCATGCATCAAGCCGACGTTGGCGTGCAAGGCCACCGCCATCGGCTGTTCAGTGACCTTGCCGTAGCCGTCGGCGATCGACACCGCATGCTCCTCATGCAAGCAAATCACCATCTGCGGATTTTGGTTGCCGAGATAGTTGACGATACTGTCGTGAAAGCCGCGATAGCTGGCGCCGGGCACCAGCGCGATATATTTCAAATCGAGCCGGCGCACTGTCTCGGCCACCGCGTCGCTGCCCCATTTCATTTGCGGTCTGCCGAGCTCCACCGGCCGGTCGATGGCATGCTGTGCCGACTGGACCGATAACTTTGACTTTGGTGCATTCATTTTCACCGAAAGTTTCCTCCGAGTTCTAAGTTGATGGGTTGGCGGTAACCTCCGCAATACGCCAATCGCATTGGCGAAGCAAACTCTCTGGTTAGCGACTTCGTCGTCATTTGAAAACTCTGCGCTTTGTCCTCCTGAGCATCAGCGAAGGATCTGCTTTTCCCGCAGTTGCATGAAGCAGATTCTTCGCCTTCGGCTCAGAATGACATTGCGATACAGTCTCTAGCGGCCGGGAACGCCGCCGGGATAAACCTGTTTTAACAAACCTTCGTCGGCGAGCTGTTTGATTAGTCGATCGTCGATGAACTCACTGAGGAACGTCTCGGCTTGCCGCCCCGACACTCCCAATTGTTCCAAGATGGTCCGAATGCCATCCGGGTTGGGTACGGGCAGCGCCTCCATAAAGCGCGTGTCGCTCTCGTAGCTATGCTGCAATACCGCCGGATCGGACACCCGCGTGTATTTCTGCAACGCCGCCTTGGCTTCGTTGGGCCGCGCTCTGATATAAGCGATCGCTTCGATGATGCCGGCGAGAAAACTGCGCATGCGTGCCGGCTGCTTGGCCAGATAGGGACGCATGACCGAGGTGCAGTTTCCCGAATAAGGGATATTGAGATCGCCCAACTCAATCAGCGGCTTAAAGCCGGCGGCGAGCGCCTGGCGATCATCTGGCGCATTGGCGAAGATCGCATGCACCCGGCCGTTGGCCAGCGCGGCAAAGTTGGCGCTGGTGGAGCCGGTGTAGATCAGCGTGATGTCTTGACCGATCTTTATCCCCTGCCGGGTTGCGAAAAGCTTGGCAGTAAAATCGCTGCCCGAGCCCGGATTCGCCACGCCCAGCACTTTGCCGCGCAAATCGGCGACTTTTTGAATGCCGGGCGCGACCATCACTTTGGAAGTGAGCTTGTGGACGATGCAGGACGTGATCGCGATATCGCCTCCGGCAAGCCGCACCTGCACCAACGGCGGACCGACGGAGAAATAAATCTGAATATCGTTGGCAAGCAGCGCCGAGCGACCGGCGGCGCGCGGCAGATAGATTGGCTTGACTTGCAATCCGTGTTTGTCGAAAAGCTTCGCCTCGGCACCGACCCAAAGCGGCAAGATCGACCCCGACAGCGAGCCGTGGCCGACCAGCATCGAGGGACGCTCCTGGGCGCGCAGCGCACTCGTCCATAGAAGCGCGATCAGCGCTACAGCCGCGCAGAGTTTCGTCAAGCCGCGTCGACGCGCCATTGAAACCTCCCCTAAACCGGTGGGCCGGCCTTCAGTTCTTGCCCTTCAACAGCGACAGAAATTCTTGGTTGTACTCGGCATATTTGTCGGCGATCGCCAAATCCACCGGCACCAATTTGGATTGCAGCATCCGTTCGAGCCGTTTGTTTTTCAGCGGCACGTCGCGCCGCGCCGGCACCCGTTCGGAGATATCGTGCATCGCCTTCAACCCTGCCGCCGACAGCCCCCAGTGGACGAACAAGCGCGCCGCGTTTGGGTGCGGCGGTTTGGCGCTGATCGCAAACCCCAATGTGTTGACCGGCACCGGCTCGAACGCCACCCAATCCACCGGCGCGCCCTTGGCGCGAAACTGCTCGGCGATCGACGCGTAGGTGCTGAGACCGAGGGCAAATTCGCCGGCGCTGACGAGCTGCACTTCCATGGTGTGACCTTGTCTCGGCCGCAGGCCATTGGCGACCACTCTCTTTAACCAATCGCGTCCCTTTTCTCGGCCCATGATCTTGAGCAGCGTCACGTAGAGATCGACGTCCTGCTCGTCGAAGGTCGTCATGCCCTTCCATTTGGGATTGGCGGCGTCTTCGTAACTCTTCGGCACTTCGTGCGGCTTCACCAGCGTCGTGTTGTAGCTGATCGCCCAGAATTGCATGTAGTAAGTGCCCCAGTAGTCTTCAGGATCGATGAAGCCGTCGATGAACTGTTTGCGTTCAGGATAGTTGAGCTTCTGCAGCCAGCCGCGCTTTTTGTATAGCTCGATATTCGTGCCGCGGTTCATAACGATATCGAAGCCCCAACGCCCCGCCGGAATTTCAGTCATGAGCTTTTGCGTCATGCCGCTCGCGCCGCTGCGAAAAATCGTCACTTTGATGCCGTACTGCTTGGTGAACAACGCACTCCAAGCCTGGGCTTCCGTCACCGGCAGCGTCGAGTACCAAACCACTTCGCCCTCGGCTTTCGCCTTGGCGATCAAATCAGGCGTAATCGCCTCCCCTGCCCGCGCCAGCTCGGCACCGCCGAACGCGCAGAACATTGCCAAGAGCAAACCAAGCATCATCGTCATCCCCTTCTAGGCGCTTAAACTCAGGGCGACGCTTATCGTAAACCAACCGCCGGCGTCAATCCGCTCGAGCAAACCTTCGAAGACGCCAAAAGAAACGGCGAGACCGATCCGCTCATGATCAAGGTTCCCGCCAATTGGGAACCTCGAGTCTTGAAATCCTGCGAGTAGCCTACAAGTCGTTCCCGTTTCACAATCTGGGAATACCAGAGCAAACCCGCATCTGGCGCCCGGTGCTCCCGATTCACCCCATTTGCAACAACGTAACGAGCCCCAGGTTCGAAGCCACTTTGGACACCGGCTCCGACTACTGCCTGTTTCCCGCCATCATTGGGGCGTCAATCGGAATTAGAATCCATGATGGTGCAGAAGGTGATCTCAGCGGAGCCATCGGTGGGCCGCGAGCCAAAGTGTATTACCACAATGTCAAACTCGCCGTCGCGGGCGGCATGGTGGATAAAAAAGCGGGCTTCTCATGGGATCTCACCGAGAATCTTCTGGGATATTTCGGCTTTTTCGAAACTTTTTGAGTGAACTTTGATCCGTCCTCACGCCCGCCACACTGCAACGTGGAACGGATTCGTCGTCGCACCTGAAGCTACGGCAGGATTAGCTAGTAAACCAACGGAATCAGCTTGCGCACCCGCGCTTGATAGTCGCCGTACTCGGGAAACTTTTCTTTCAACCAGCGCTCTTCGCGGCGCGATTTGACATCGAAGAACACCAACGTCAACACGGCGTAGACCAGCAGCAGCCAATCGTGCGCGGTCATCCCCCAACCCAAAACCACCATGATTAGCCCGCTATAAATCGGATGGCGCACGATTCGATAGGGCCCGCTCTGAACCAAACTAGCGGTCTCTTTCGGACGCGGCAGCGGCGTGAGATTTCTGCCAAGACCAAAAATACCCGCGAAGGAAAGCAAACCACCGGTGGCGATCAGCGCGATGCCGCTAATTGAGCCAAGCCAATCATACGGCGCTGCCGCAAACGGCCAGCCAGCCCCGGCGCGCGGCCCGAACACAATCAGCAAAAACAGCGCACCCTGCGCAACCACGTACCACTCGCCGCGCGCGCCCTTCAAACACTCCGCTAGCCTCGTCATATGCTAAATAGTTTACTCCGACGAATGTTTCACGCCATGGAGAAAAATATCAGGACGCTCCTCATGGGTGTCGTGCCGACCCAAGCGTTGTTTGTCGATATGATCCATCCAGAGGAGCACGCCGCTGACGACGATGGCAAAGGGAACGATGACGAGCCATGGGTCGACGCCGAGCAGCGTCGGGATGGTCAACTTGCCGAAGTCGCCGAGTGTGAGCAGATTACCCTGAATCAGCGGATACACCTCGGAATAAAGACCGGCGCCGATCAAAATACCCAAAATCCCTCTGAACAAACCATCGAGTCGCCCTTCGCCGAAGGCCGCCGCACAAGTGCCGGGACAAAAGCCCAAGAGCAGCATGCCGAGACCGAATATTAAGCCACCAACAATGTTGGCGCCCAACAGCGTCGGTTTGATGTGCAGATTGACTAGCCCCAACTCATGCAGCGCGTAGACGCCGACCATGCCGGCCAGTATGGCCGCGAACATGACCTTCTGCACCGTCAAATCGTTCCAGCGATAGAACGACACGATTTTCTGATATTTGGTGACCTGGCTTTTCTGCAAAATAAAGCCAAACAAAATTCCCGTCACCAGCCCGAGCACTAAACGTGCGGAGCCAGCAATTTCCAACGGACCCATAGCTAAACCCTCCTGAAAATAAGCCGCGCGCTGATCGTGCCTGACAGCATCATGGCAACAAGAAATACCCAACTACTCGCCGCCAACTGTGCGCCGCCGCTCAAAGCGTGTCCGCTGGTACAGCCATCGGCCAAGCGCGCGCCAAACCCGACCAGGATGCCGCCGATGATGCCGACGACCCAGCGCTGCGCGTTGCTCGTGCCAAAGCGGCTCACCCACATGTCAGGCAGTTTCGCTGTGAACCTCAGCGCCGGCTGACTCAAACGGGCGGCCAGATAGGCGCCGATGGGAATGCCGATCACCAGCATAAATTGCCAGTCGACAGTCGGCTGGACTTTTTGCCAGTAAGCATTGGCAGCGACGTGCTCCGGTGCGACGATGCTGACGAGCATGCCCGCCGCGCGCGAGAACGTCGTCGACACCGAAAGATAATAGTTGGAAACGTAGAACGTGATAATGTTGAGAAGCCCCAACAACAGGCCGGCTTGCCACTAGGGCCACTCTTCTTTTCTAAGCCAATTCATTGCTCACCTCCGTGAACGCATCACAACCAACCTAGGCGGTGGCATGCGCCATAGATGAGATAGCCGCCCAAAAACCAGACAAACACCGCGAACATCAGCCTAAGATAGGGACCGGAAATTTTGTTGGCGACCAACGAGCCAAGCCAGGTGCCGATCAACATTGTGATCGCGAGAATAATCGCAGCGCGGACGTTAACGTTGCCGTGGCGATAGTACTCGATCGCTGCGCCCAGGCCGATGGGCGGGAGCAGGACGGCGAGACTTGTACCAGTTGCTTGATGTTGCGTGAAGCCGGCAAGATAGATCAGCGCCGGCACGATGACGATGCCGCCGCCGACACCGAATAACCCGGCGAGCAGTCCGCCCATCGTGCCGATCGCCACGAATAAAAGTCCACCGCTCATTGCTTCTCCTGCGAAGTCAGCAAAGAGCAAAGCGGACAACTCCCTGCTCCCTGCTCTTTCTTCTGCGCTCTTCGCCCTTACCGTCTGCGCCAGCCGCTCCACACCGGGAATCCGGCGTCGTCGCGCAGCTTCAAAACTTCGTCGCCTTTCTTGACTTCCGCGGCGATAACCACCGGCTTGCCGCCAAAGGTGATGCGCGAGCCTTTCACTTCGACCTTGTCTTTTGGCTCAAGCTTCACATCCTGATTCTCGAGATACCAAGACGGCCCCAAGTGAACCGACAAACTGTCCTTGTCGGTCTTCACGTTCATATGAATGCCCGCCGCCATCCCCTTGTTCGGTGTGATCTGGTCGATACTGGTGATTTCACCGGTGATCGCTTCCACCGTCTTGGGATCGTACATCTTGCTGTACGGTGTGCCCGGTCCCCAGCCGCCGCTGCCGCGCCACATCATCCCCGGTCCTCGCTGAGCGAAAGAATCCGAAAGCGCAAAACCCAATAGCAGCGCGATAAAGCCCATGACAAAAAACTTTCTCATTGTTTCACCTCCCTATTTAGTGGATTGGCCGCTTGCTTACACGCAAACTATCAAACGCAACGGCCATGCCAGCGGCGCCGACCCCATGCAGCAGCGAAATCACGCCGTCGCCTGTCACAAATGCGAATAAAAATAATCGTTTTCGCGCTGCTGGGAAGTGAGAAAAAGCCGCGATGGAAAAACCGCGCGCCCATCGACTCTGAGACTATGTCACCAAGGTTAAATCGCCCGTTTTGTCATCCTGAGCGTAAGCGAAGGCTCTGCCTTTCGCGCAGGTGCATGCAGCAGATTCTTCGCCATTGGCTCATCAGAATCCCGGCGGATTGCCTGCCTCGAACTTTATGAGTTTCACACGCGGCACCGAAACGGCGCTGCAAACTTTGCGGACTTGGATCAGCTCAGTGGGCGACCATTCAGTTTTCGACGCGCAGCTGACTTGCGCGCAGCTGATTTTTTTGAGCCATGGACAAACTTTCACGCCATTGCCGGCGGCGTCCAAAATTTCGGTTAGCAGGCTCAATACGGTCTCGACAAACTGGGATAGGTCTTCGCTACCCGTCCGGAACGCTGTCGCCCCGGCTTTAATAGATTTTTTCCTGTTTGGCAAATTCCTCATCGTGCCGCCGCTGCGGCAATTCCCGTGGCCAGGCGGCACAGGCTAATGATCTGCGCAAAGATCAACGCGGCCAAGCCTGCTCCCCGAGCCATTCTTCTCTGCGCTGAAGCTATCACTGGAAGCATAACGACTATTTCCCCTCCATCAATCTATTCTAACGTGTCATCTCGAAGCGTCGCTGCCATCGCGCCGCCGAATACCAGCAGCGAACCAGCTCGCGGCGGCGCACCGGAGGTGCTGTCATGCTTCGGAGTTCCTCACTTCCATCAGCGCCACGCCAGTTCGTGGAGCGCTGCGTTCAAGTAGCTGAGATCAAAATATTTCTTCGCGCCGGGCAACGGCCCTTTCATTTCGTTATGGTCAGCGTGCGTTTTGATGACCGACTTCATAATCTCAGGTTCAATGGTGAAATTGGCTCCCCAGGAGCGAGTCTCGATATGGTAATCCAAGCCGCGCCGCGCCAGGCCGAGCTTCACTTTTAGCTGCTGCGCCAAAAACTCGGCGCCCAAGTCGGGATGATCTTCGATCAATTTTCTCGCTTGCAGCAACGCTTTGACAAAGCGAACCAGGTCGGCTCGGTGTTGCGCCGCCCATTTGCGGCGCACCGCAAAACTCGAGCGCAAATAATTCGGCAGCAGGTCGCTCAGTTTGCCGAGCACCTGGAAGCCCATTTCCTGGGCGCGAAAATTGTCCGGCACGTCGACCACCGCGCCGGCAACCTTGCCACTGGCGACTGCGTCCAGTAACGAGCCGCCGCGGGCCAGCTCTACCCATGAATAGTCTTTGCCCTGCTCCAAGCCGTGGGCGCGCAACAAGCGGCGCAACAGCGATGCGGTTCCTGTGCTCAGAGTCGACGAAGCACCGCTCTTGCCACGCAGGTCTTCGTAACTTTTGATGTTCTTGCCGCCGACGATCATGTGCGAGCTTTTGCAGCCGGCGGCAACGATGGCGAGATCGCTGCCTTTGTCGATGTGCGCAAGAATGTCGTGGTTGTCAGCCAACGCCGCATGGATCAGCCCACCGGCGAGCGCCTGAAGGCTGTAGGCGGTGCTCTTGGCTACGACAACTTCGGCGTCGAGGCCCTCGCGCTGGAAAAAGCCTTTCTTATCGGCAACCCATAGCGGCGCGGCATCGAGCGTCGGCGGCAAGGCCGATACGATAAACTTTGTCTGCCCGAGGACGGCAGTCGGCAAAACTAAACTGATGATCCAGAAAGCGCTTAGAGCAAGAACGGTCATATTGTTGCAAAATGCGGGGGATCGCGGTGACGGCGCCTTCTTTATCCAACTGCACATTGTAGGCCCCAGCCTCGCGCTCCATCGCACGCTGATCGTCGACACCGAGACCGCCGCCCAGGAAAGCGTAACCACTGGCGGTTCTGCCTTTGGTTAAGTTCTGTTCGGGGTAATTCGGTCTGGCAGCGCGGCCGAATCCGGGAGTGATAATCAGCAGAATCGTCAGCGCCGAAGCGAAAGCGACCTAAACATAGATATCGGAATTCCTGAGCCGTTGATGGGGCAAATTCATAGACGGATGTTCGTACGCACGTTTGCGCGGCCCTTGGGCCTGCGCACGCCAGCGCCTGAGCCCGGAACGAAGATAGTCTGGCTCGATGCGCAGCTCTTCGCAGATGTTTTCAAAGGAAAACAGCCACTGTCCTTCCTGGCCGAAAATCCACGCTTCTGCTTGCAGAAACAGGCGCTGCTCGCGCCTCTTGTGACTCAACAAATAGCGCTGAAAGCACTCGACCGCATCGATCAAAATGGCGAACATCAGGCGCCGCTCAGGCGACCGCAGCGGTTTGCCGTCATATTCGCGGCCATATTCAAATTGAGCCAGGGCATCCGGCTCTTTGAATACACTTGTATGGGTAAGCGCGGCGTTTGATGGTTTCATTTCACGACAGCTGGTGGCGGCTCATTTTGTTATACAGCGCGCGGCGGCTGATGCCGAGAATTTCCGCCGCATGCTTTTTGTTTCCCCGCACCGAGGACAGGGTCCTTTGGATCACTTCTTTCTCGATCGCGCCAAGAGTCCGACCGAGCGGAAAACCGCCGAGCTGATCATCGCCGGCGCCAAAACGCACCACTGCCGTAATCCGCTGTGGCAATAAATCCGAAGTCAGCTCCTTGCCTTCGGCTATCAACACCGCCGATTGGATGACGTTCTTGAGCTCGCGCACGTTGCCAGGCCAAGGGTAGCGTCCGAGGATGCGCTGCGCCTCCGGCGCCACGGCATGCACTTTCTTGCCAAAGGCCGCGGCGAATTTAGCAATGAAGTATTCGGTCAGCATCGGCACCGCCCCGTGGCGCTCACGCAGCGGCGGCACGACGATATGAAAGACGTTCAAACGGTAAAAGAGATCTTCGCGAAAGCGTTGTTGAGTTACGTGCTTTTCCAAGTCTTCGTTAGCGGCGGCGATGATGCGTACGTCCGCGGGAATGTTTCTCGTGCCGCCGACACGGCGAAAGCTCTTTTCTTCCAACACGCGCAGCAAGCTCACCTGCGTCTTGGCATCCATGGTCGCGATCTCGTCGAGAAAGACCGTGCCGCCATGGGCTTGCTCGAAAATTCCCGGACGGGAATCTTGCGCGCCGGTGAACGCGCCCTTCTCGTGGCCAAAGATTTCGCTGGCAATGAGCTCGGGCGCAATCGCGCCGGTGTTGATGGCAATGTAAGGCTTGTCCTTGCGCCGGCTGCAGCGATGGATCGCCGCCGCCAGCAGGTCTTTGCCGGTGCCGGTTTCGCCGGTGATCAGCACCGGCATGTCCACCGCCGCCGCGTCGCGGGCGCGCCGGATCACTTGCTGCATTGCTAAACTACTGGCGACGATTCCTTCAAACTCGATGGCACCCATGGGTGGGTTCTCTATTTTCGGGTTGCGCGCTCCATTTGCGTCTACGACCTCAATCGAGAAATACGTCTTAAGTCGTATATCGCTAGGAGGCTTAACTACAGGAGCTTCATAGGAATTGCAAGAAAAAACCACACTGGAGCAATATTTTTCTAGCGATTCGCTACGACTTTAGTATGATTATCGTAAAGGCAGCAACCCGTCTCCACCGCGCACTATCTTGTCGACCAATTCGGCGAGGATTGCCGTGTAGATTCTCCGGGTGCGGTCATGGTGCATGATATTGTGGGCTGGTAATTCAAAATGCAGACTAGTTTGCGCGAGCTTGAGCATGCCCTGGTCCTTGGCTGCCCAGGCGCCGATCTCGATGGCATCGATCGGCTCGATTAACAGTTCGACTTTGCCGATACCCGGGTTGGCTTGCAGCACTCGGTCACGAATCTGCCGGAAGGCGTTCTTGATCGCACGCGCGGCTTCGCTGGTGACGCCGACCGTGGCGACGTCGATGTGGCCGAGTGCGCCGCTCTGATGCCTTTCGATATAAAGATCCAGTGCACCGCGGCCGACCTCGAACACGGTCCGTGAGTAATCATCAAACACGGCTTGCGCGCGCTCGGTTTTGCGTCCGACTCCTTGTGTCGGATAACGGCGTTCGGTGGGCCGGTTGACGTTGATGCGCCAGCCGCCGCATTCGGTGGGCGTAAAGCCGCGGGTAATCACCGCCGGCAGCTGAGTCCGGTAACTCAACTCTTCGACTAGCTCACCGGTGTACCAATCGAAGCTGCCGTGCGGCGCGGCCAGCACGATGCCGCGGCTTTCTTTGCGCGCAGCGATGGCATCGATCCGGCCATACGTCATTTGCCGGGAAACGAAACTTGGCAAGTGCGTCCCCGCGCGACCCTGAGCGAGGTTCAATGCGTGGCGGACCCACGCGGTCACTACGTCGTCATAGGCCGCGAAGTTATCACCGGCCGCGAGAGCCTGCGGCAAGCGTATGACCAAGCCGCGCTCCGCCAGCAACAAGACGCCGTAGTTCCGCACGCCGTACGACGTCCAGGAAATATCGTCGAGCGGGTGAATAGCGACGTCCACTTTGGGCACCGCTGGCCAACCACCGAGAGACTCGTCCCGCAGCCGCCGATAGGAGGCCTTGAGAGCCAACAGCTCCTCAAAGGAAAATCCGCCCGCGGCAACTTCGATGCGCGGCACTTCGCTGCGGTTATCGGCGACCCGTACGCCAACATAAAACTGCATGGGGCCGCTAACCGTCTCTTGCAGCAGCTTGGTGAACTCGGGATAGACGCTGCCGCGCCGCGCGCCGCCCGCGGGCCAACCGACGGGACTTTGGTGCACTAGCGGCTGACTGACGGGAATGCGCTTGGCGTTAAAATCATAGCCGACGACCAAGCCAGCGCCGATGGCATCGCTGATCCGCTCGCCGTACTCGACCGCCTTAGGCTCCGCGCGCCCGTGCGGCACACCGACAACGATGCCGCCCTGATTGCCGTTGGAACGGCGATACGCGAAGTGGCCGAGATCACCGAGAGAAAACTGTTGGAGCGGCTGCAGCAGGCTACAGCCGCTCCAAAGCAGCAATGCCGCACCTAAGACCCAACTCCAACCGAGAGCGGCAGGTAGTGACGGCAGCAAAGCGATTTTCAACTGAGCCAAGCCGTCCTCAGCTGCGCGATGCGATGAGCCATTCGATCAGCTCAGACGGGATGGCGATGTAGGTGCGGCGTGTGCGCTGATCAATAAACATCGTTGTCGTTGGCAGGGTGAGATGAAATCCCTTTTTCGCTCGTTTCAACACGCCCTTAGCTTTCGCCGACCCGGCGGCGACTTCTATCATGTCGTTGGGCTCAATCAGGAAGTCGATCTTTTCGTTGCCCGGCTGTTTGCTATGAGCGCGCTCAAGAATCTCGTAATAGGTCTGTTTGATGGCGCGCGCCAGCATTTGCCGCTCGGAGCGCCGATTGGTTCGGATTTTTTCGCACCACAGAGAGCTATGATCAAAGCGTGTGGAAATAGGAAATAGGTAGGCGTACCCTTTCGCGAATCTAAAAACGAAAGGCTGCCTGTTGGCGCAGGCAGGAAAGGA
>VGTH01000064.1 GCA_016874755.1 Deltaproteobacteria bacterium
GAGGGCGGCATTTCAGGCTATGTGAGCCTGAATACACAGGCCACTGACCCTAAGAGCCACACCCTCGTCGAATCTCTTCTACTTGATTCCCAGCGCTACCGCTACCTGCTAAATTCCGATGGTAGACCCTAAGGGAGACTCTAAGGGAGACTCTAAGGGAGAATATTCGCCGCTTATTTCGGCAAGAAATCGGCCAGGCGGATTTTGGTCATGATCTCCTGCGGCACGCGCAGCTCGGGCGCAAAGCCGTCCAACGGTTTGGTTGCATCTAAACCCATCTTCGCATTGACGCCGCCGGGGCCGGCTGAGGGGTCGAGCTCGCTGCCTTGGGCGCCGGCGATCACGACTAAATCCTTGTCGGCTTGAAAGCGATTCGACACTGCCCAGAGCACCTGCTCTTCATCAAACACATCGATGTCGTCGTCGACGACGACGACATGCTTTAGCAGCATGTCGGAGGCGATGGCGGCGCAGATGGCGTTCTTCGCTTGGCCGGGGGTGCGTTTCGCAATCGAAATATAGGCGTGAAAGCGGCAGTTGCCGGACACCGGCATGCAGACACTTTTTACCGTCGGCACGGTCTGGCGCAGGGCACGGATCAGTGCGGCTTCGCGCGGCACTGCGCCCATCAGTTTGTGCTCGGTGTAGCCGGCATGAACGTCTTGGAAAATATAGTTTTTGCGATGGGTGACGGCGGTGACTTCGATGACTTGGCGCTCGTCTTTGGACACCGCGTGGCCGGTGAATTCACCGAAGGGGCCCTCTTCGCGGCGCAGGTTCGGCAGAATTTTTCCCTCGATGATGAGCTCAGCATCCGCCGGCACTAGCACTGGAACCGTCTTGGCCTTTACCACGCGCAGCGGCTCCTGCATCATGCCGCCGATGACGGCATATTCGTCATCGGTGGCCGGTGTGAACGCCTGGGCGCCGAGGGAAAACAACGGATGCACGCCGACGACGATGGCGATCGGCAGCGCCGCGCCGCGCCGCTCGACTTTGTTTTGTAGCGTCCAGAGGTGGCGGCCGATGGCCATGAAAATTCTTAGCTCGCGCTTGCCCGCCATCATCAGTCGATTGTAGCTGGTGTTGCGTACACCCGAGTCAGGATCGGGTGCAACGACGATGCCTGCGGTGACGTAGGGGGCCGCGTTGACGTCGTAATGGGTGAGCAGTGGAATTTTTGCCAGATCGACTTCATCGCCGAGCTTAAAGACCTCCTGCACTGGCGCGTCGGTGACTTCCACCGGCGCGATGGGTTTGCCTTGACGCTCGGTGAACTTTGCCGCGAGGTCTTCCGGTTTGCATTCCATCGCGAGAGCCATGAGTTTGCGGCTTGCTTGCGCGTTGATCACCACTGGGGCGTCGCTCCCCTCGACCTTTTCACAGTAAAGCAGAGGGAATCGCTTGGCTTTTTCCAATTGCGTCAACAGCGCGGTGATCTCGTAGCGCGGCGAGATCGCTTTTGTCACATGTGCAACTTCCTCGGGATACTTCGCTTCCAGTCGTGCGATGAAATTGCGCAGGTCTTTGGGCATGTGCGTCAACTCCCCAAATTTGGTTGGCTGAATATCAAATGGCCGAACGAGCATGTTAATAACAAGAGCGCATGAGATTGAGCGGGCCTATAAAAAAACAAAAGCCAAGGACATCGTGGTTAGATGCCCTTGGCTCTATTACTGAGCAAATTCGAAACTTACTACTTTACGTGTTTGCTCACCAACTTGGTCATCTCGAACATGGTGACCGTTTTCTTGCCGCCGAACACAGCTTTCAGATTGTCGTCGGCGTTGATGTTGGTTTTTTTCTTCTTGTCCTGCAGGCCATTCTTTTTGATGTAGACCCACAGTTTCTTGGTGAGTTCGGTGCGCGGTAGGGGCTTGCTGCCGACTACAGCAGCAAGCACACCGTCCGGTTGCACCGGTTTCATGAATGCCGCATTGGGCTTTCTCTTCGCCGCCTTCTTTTTTACAGCCATCAAAATTCCTCCTTCAGGAATGAAATAGTTTCGTCGGTTATAGCAAACGATGGAGGTATTTGCCACAATTTAGAGTGATTTTTCTCGAAGAATTTGAGTTTTTTTGACGTCCAGCCGGGGCTCGTCCGAGCTGAGGTCGACGGCGACGCCGTAGTCGGCCGCCGCCTTTTCGAGGGAAACATAGCCTTGACGGACGTCTTCTAGCACCTGTTCGATGGAGCGGCGCTTGGGGTCACCGAGGCCACCGCCGCCGGGACGCTCGACCCTGACGATGTCGTCGCGACCCAAGGGTTGGTCGCCGAAACGCGACGGCAGCCGCTTTTCCTTGTTGATGCCTGGGTTGACGACACAGGCGCCGATGGCGCCGGGTAGGCCGCTACCGCTGCCGAAGGGCGCGATTTTGTGCTTGTCGGTGCGCATGGAGAAACGCACCTCCTCGGTGAGGATGCGGTAGTCGCGGACGAAGCCCAAGCCACCGCGCCATTCCCCGGCGCCGCCCGAGTCGGTGAGCATTTCGAAGCGCTCAACGCGGGTGGGAAACTCCGATTCGATGATTTCGATGGGCGCGGTTTTGCAGTTGCTTAGGTGAAAGGCGGTGGCCGAGACACCGTCTTTGCCTGAGCGCGCGCCGGTGCCGCCGCTGAAGATCTCGTAGTGCACGTAGGCACGGTTGGTCGTCGCATCGCGGCCGCCAAGCACGAGCGCGGCGCTGCCGGAGCCGCCGGAGATGCGCTTGTCGGGGACGAAGCCAGCCAGGGCGCGCAGGACGGCTTCCGCGACAGTGAGAGCCGTGGGCATGTACGTGTTCACCGCCGCGGGAAATCGCGGATCGACGACGCTGCCTGCGCGAAAGGTCGCTTCGACGCAGCGGGCGAGCCCCGCGTTGATGGGCAGAAAACGGTCGACCAGGGCAACCAGGCAATAGGCGCAGGCGGCGCGCACCAGCGGCGGCCGGATGTTGGCCGGCCCCTGGGTCTGATCGCTGCTGCCGCTGAAGTCGAAGTGAAGCCGATCGCCGCGCTTGGTCACTTTGACGTGAATACGAATCGGCTTGGTGAGATCGATGCCGTCGTGGTCGACGAAGCTTTCGCCCTCGGACTCGCCGTCGGGCCAGGAGGCGATGGTCCGGCGCAGGCGGTTTTCCGTGTGCTCGGAGAGGATCTCGTTGGATTCGAGAATCGTCTGCTTGCCATAGCGCTCCATCAGCTCGGCGATTCTGCGTTCGCCCAACCGGGCCGCGCCCACCTGGCCGCGCAGGTCGCCGATCACCAGTGCCGGCGTGCGGCTGTTTGCGGCGATCATCGCCTCGATCTCTTTGACCGGTTGGAGCCGCGCCATGAACTTCACCGGCGGCAGATGCAGCCCTTCATGGAAAATTTCCCGCGCGTTGCCCGAGCCGCTCCCCGGCACGGTGCCGCCGATGTCGCTCTTGTGCGCCATGTTGGCGGCAAAGCCGACCCATTCGCCATGGTAAAAAATCGGCGTGAACACCCCCATGTCCGGGGCATGGGGGCTGCCGCCGAGATAGGGATGGTTGGTAATGAAGGCGTCGCCTTGGTTGATCTCGTCAGTGCCGAAATTCTTCAAGATCGCCGCGGCGCAGGCCGGAAACGCGCCCATGTGCAGCGGCAAGACGACGTGCTGAGCGACGACTTCGCCTTTGGTGTTTAAAATCGCACAGCTCGCGTCTTGGGATTCACGGATGATCGTCGAGTAGCCGGTGCGAAACAGCGAGTTCTGCATCTCCTGGACGATGCCGGCCAGGCGGGCTTGGATGACCTGCAATGTGATCGCGTCTACCTTCATACGAGAAAGGCAATAGGCATTAGGCACGAGGCAATAGTCGGACGGGAGAGGCAACAGGCAACAGTGAGACTCGGAGAACGGTTTGAACGCATCTTTCTATTGCCTATTGCCTATTGCCTATTGCCTATTGCCTGCGCGCGCAGTTGCGCAGTCTCTTTCTCGTTAACTCGAAAGTCAGCGTCCACTGGGTCGATGGTCACGCAATAAACTTCCCTAGCGCGCGCGACAGTGACATAACCGTTGCGCACGTCATTCAAGACGCGCTGCGCGTCGCGTTTGAGCGGGTCGCCGAGGCCGCCGCCGCCCGGGGTTTCCAAGCGGAAGGCTTCTCCCGGATGCAGCACATGGTCGGAAAAGCGCGACGGTATGACGCGTTCGCCCTGGGCGCCCGGGTTCAAGACGCAGTGGCCGGTTTTGCCTTCGCCGCCGCCGTCGATGCCTTTGGGCGCGACGCTATGTTTGGTCGAACGCAGCGAGAAGCGCGCGTCGTTGTCCAATACTTCGTATTCACGTACAAAGCCCAAGCCGCCGCGGAAGGTGCCCGGGCCGCCGGAGTCGGGGATCAATTCAAAACGCCGCACCCGGGTGGCGAACTCCGATTCGATGATTTCAATCGGCGCGATCTTGGCGTTCGATTGATTGACGTTGGTGCCCGACACGCCGTCTTTGCCGCTGCGGCCGCCGGAGCCGCCGCCAAAGATTTCATATTGCACATAGCCTTTGCCGGTCTTGTTGCTGCGGCCGCCGATGATGATCGAACGGCTGCTGCAGCCGTCGCCGACCTTTTTGTGCGGTGTGATCTGGCTCGAGGCTTCGAGCAGCGATTCCACCAGCGCATGGACAGTGGGATTGTAGGTGTTCACGGGGGCGGGAAATCTCGGATTGACCACGCTGCCGTCGCGCACTTTGATGTCGATACACTTCGCCAGGCCATAGTTGATGGCCAATGCCGGGTCGACCAGGCAGGTCATCAGATAACAACAAGCGGCGCGCACAATAGTCGGCCGGATATTCGCCGGCCCCTTGGTTTGATCGGCGCTGCCGGTGAAATCGAACAACAACTTATCGCCCTTTTTCTCGATGCGCACGTGCAAGCGCACCGGTTTGTCGAGCTCGACGCCGTCGCTGTCGACGAAGCGCTCGCCTTCGCCGACGGCGTCGGGCCATGAGGCGATCTCGGCGCGCACTTTGGCTTCGGTCAGGGCAAACAGTTGTTCGAAAGAATCGAGGATGGTCTGCTTGCCATAGCGGTCCATCATTTCCTGAAAGCGGCGCTCGCCCAGACGCGCCGCGCCGACTTGGCCGCGCAGGTCGCCGACGACGAGTTCCGGTGTCCGGCTGTTGGCGCTCAGCACGGCTTCCAAATCTTTGCTGGTTTGGCCTTTGTGGACATATTTCACTGGCGGCACGTGCAGGCCCTCCTGGTAAATCTCCCGGGCCTGGCTCCAGCAGCTCCCCGGCACCGGCCCGCCGATGTCGCTCTTGTGCGCCAAGTTGGCCGCGAAGCCGACCCATTCGCCCATATAAAAAATCGGCGAGAGCACCGCCATGTCGGGCGCGTGCGGGCTGCCGCCGTGGTACGGGTGATTGGTGATAAAGGCGTCGCCTTCATGAATTTCGTCAGCAGAATAATTCTTGATAATGCCCGCGGCGCAGGCCGGGAACGCGCCCATGTGCAGCGGCAAGACCACGTGCTGCGCCACCACTTCGCCGGCGCGATTCAAAATTGCGCAGCTGGCGTCCTGCGATTCGCGGATAATCGTCGAGTAGCCGGTCCGAAAGAGCGAGTTTTGCATCTCCTGGACGATGCCGGCCAGGCGCGCTTGGATGACTTGCAAAGTGACGGGATCGACTTGCATAAGAATGCTAGGCAAGAGGCAAGAGGCAGGAGGCAAGAGTAAGAGACTTTCGAATCCGACTATTGCCTACTGCCTTTGCTTCATGCCTTCTCCCTAATGATAATATTCCGATAGCTATCCACCGATGCTTCCTGTTCTGGGTGAATGACGGTCGTCGTGTCTAGCTGCTCGACGATCGCCGGGCCGCTAAGTTTATGGCCCGGCTCGAGCAGATCGCGGTTGTAGATTTGCGTGTTGACCACGCCGTGCTCTTTGCCGAAGAAGACTTTGCGCTCGCCGATTTTTGCCTGCTCGACTTTGCGGCCGGTGATCAGGCCGCGCGACAGCTTGGCTTGCGGTACCAGACCGAGGGAGATCAGTCGTAAACTTACCAGCTCCACCGGCTCCGTCTCCGCTTTGTGCCCGGAGTTTTGCTCGTGCATGGTGTCGAAGCGGCTGCGCATCACGCTCAAATCGTGCTTGGTGAGCGGCGGCATCGAGCAGGGCACGGTCAACTCGTAGCCTTGGCCGGCGTAGCGCAGGTCGAGATAGGGTTCGAGCTTGATCTCTGCGTCGTTGAAGCCTTCGCTGTGCAAGTCGGCTTTGGCGCGCTCGATCAATTGGTGAAACAAATGATTGATGTCGTCGAGGTCAAGCTCGTCCAAACCAACCAATTTGGAACGTACGTAGTCGTGTTTTACGTCGGACATCAGTAGTCCGAGCGCCGAGTGGACGCCGGGCGTGAGCGGCACGAGCACTTGCGGAATGCCTAAATCCAACGCCATTCTGCCGGCGTGCATCGGCCCGCCGCCGCCGAAAGCGACCAACGTGAAATCGCGAATGTCGTAGCCGCGCGCCGACGAGACGGCTTTGATCGCCTCTTCCATTTTGACGTTGATGATTTTCAAGACGCCGTCGGCGGCTTCGAGCAAATCGAGTTTCAGCGGCTTGGCGATTTTTTCTTCGAGGGTCTTTTCCGCCTTGGGCTTGTTGAGCTTCATGCGCCCGCCCAAAAAATGATCCGGGTCGAGCACGCCGGCGACCATGTTGGCATCGGTCACCGTGATCATGTCGCCGCCACGGTCGTAGCACACCGGGCCCGGGTCGGCACCGGCGCTATCGGGGCCCACTTGCAGGCCGCCCACCGCGTCGATGCGTGCGATGGTGCCGCCACCGGCGCTGACGGTGTGAATGTCGAGCATCGGCAGGGCGATGGGGCGCAGGTTAATCTTGCCCTGCGTAGTGATCACCGGATTGCCTTCGTGGATTAGCGCCACGTCGCAGCTGGTGCCGCCCATGTCGAAGGTGATGATGTTGTTGATGCCGACGCGCTCGCAGGTGCCCATCGACGCAATGACGCCACCCGCCGGACCGGAGAGCACCGTGGCCACCGGTTTTTCCGCCGAGCCTTTAAATGTGGAAACGCCGCCGTTGGATTGCATGATGTAAAGCTTGGGCGTGGTCACGCCCATTTCGCGCATGTGGCTTTCCAAGCGGCCGAGATAATTCGCCATGACTGGCTGGATGTAGGCGTTGATCACCGTGGTGCTGAGCCGGTAGAACTCGCGGATCTGCGGCAATACTTCATAGGAAAGCGATAGGCGCGCCTCGGGATATTCCTGAGCGAACAGCTCTTTGATTTTCAATTCGTGATCGGGATTCAAAAACGAAAAAAGAAAACAGACGGCGATCGATTGCACGCCCTTTTTCTTCAAACGCCGGATCGCTTCACGCGACGCCTCGGCGTCGATCGATTTCAGCGCATTGCCTTTGAAGTCGACGCGCTCGGGAATTTCTTCGGTAAAGTAGGGCGGCGCCAGCAATCGGGGCTTTTCGAAAAACAGATCGTAGGTCGCCGGGCCGTAGCCGCGGGTTTGCTCCATGACTTCGTAGATGCCGCGAAAACCTTGGGTGACGAGTAGGCCGGTTTGGGCGCCTTTTTCTTCGAGCAGCGCGTTGGTGCCGACCGTGGTGCCGTGGCAGAAAAAAGAGATGTCCGCGGCGCAGACGCCTTGGTCGACCAATTCTTGCACACCGTTTAAAACCGCTTGAAAAGGCTCCTTCGGCGTCGATGGGACCTTGGTGATGGTGATCTCGCCCGTGTCTTCGTTGAAAAAAACAAAATCGGAAAATGTTCCGCCGGTGTCGACTGTTACTCGGTACTTGGACATAGTTTGAATCGTCTACCATTAATAATTTTTTGCTTCAATCTCGTGGACTTTCGCGGTGCTGCACGGTAAAAAAATGATTGACCATGGGATACATCACCGACCAAATCGCTGATGAGGCTGCGTCCACGGTGCAGCGCAACGGCCGTGCCTATTTCGCATCCGGCGCCGTGCGTAGAATCGACGGCGATAACCAGGCGGTGAGCGCAACCGTTCAAGGCTCGATGCGCTACGAGGTCGAGATTTCCTTCTACGATGACTTCCTGGAGTACTCGTGCAGCTGCCCGTTTTTCGAGCGAGACAGCGAGCCTTGCAAGCACATCTGGGCCACCGCTCTCGCCGCGGAAAAGCGCGGTTATTTGCAAGACGCGCTGCGCAGCGGTGAAGACGATTGGGTTGAGGACGATGACGAAGACGAGAATGACTTTGTCATCGGCGGCCCGCGCGCTAGAGGGGCGATTCCGGCTTTGCCGAAAAAGCCGCCGGAACCCCTCTGGAAGCAGTCGCTGTTGACCGTAAGAAATGCCATGGAGGCGGCGCAAGCTGGCGCGCCAAGCGACACCAGGCCTGCCGTTGAACGAGAAATTCTTTACATCATCGATGCCGAGCGGGCGCTGGAAGGACGCGGCCTGACCATCGAGATTGCCTGCAAAGAGCGCAGGCAGAACGGTGAGTGGGGCAAAGTAAAAAGCCATCGGCTATACGCCCGTGAAACAGCCGGCTTGCGGGATGCCAATGATCAACGAGCCCTGGCGATGCTTTTCGGCGCGCGCCAGGAGACCAATTATGGCTACACGCCCTATCGCTACGAGTCGCCGATCTCGCAGTTCGCCGTGCCTCGGCCGTTATGGTCTGTTGTGTTGCCGCTTTTGTGCAGCACGGGGCGTTGTTGTTTGCGTGGTCCTAGGTCGCAGGGGGCACTGACTACGCTGCAATGGGACGACGGTCCGGCTTGGGAGCTGTGCATTCAGATTGCGTTTGACCCAACGACGGAACGCTACGTTCTAAGCGGTGTCTTGCGGCGTGAAGGTGCCGAGATGGAGCTTTCGCAGCCGGCGTTGCTGCTCGCCGGCGGTCTGGTGTTTTACAACGAGGTGGTCGCGCGGTTCGACGATCACGATGCTTTCAGTTGGGTGTCGCTGCTGCGTCAACGGCAGGCGCTCGAATTTACCAGAGAGGAAAGTGAGCCGTTCATCGATGAGCTGTTGCGGCTGCCGCGCCAGCCGCGCCTCGATCTGCCTGAAGAATTCAAATATGAGGTCGTGTCGCAATCGATGCAGCCCCATCTGGTCGTCAAGCGGGGCGAGCGCCGGCCCTGGGGTGAGACCCGGTTGATTGGCGAACTGTCGTTCAACTACGGCGGTGAATTGGTTGCTGCCGAACGCCCCGGCATTAGCGTGTACAAAAAAAATGAGCGGCAACTGCTGACGCGCGATCTCTTAGCCGAAACCGCGGCCAAACAGAAACTTTTTCAAATCGGTTTCCGTAACAGTTATTGGTCCAAAGAGCAGAGCGACATTGCCCCGGCGCAGCTGCCCCGCGTAGTGCGGCTGTTGACTGCCGAGGGCTGGCATGTCGAAGCCGAAGGCAATCTGTATCGCACCGCCGAGGCGATTAGCATCGAGGTCAACTCCGGCGTCGATTGGTTCGATCTCGACGGCGCGGCGAAATTTGGCGAGTCTCAAGTCAAGCTGCCGGCGTTGCTGAAGGCGATCAAGCAGGGTGAGCAGACGATTCGCTTGGACGACGGCACGTTCGGCGTCGTCCCTGAAGAGTGGATGAGGAAATACGGCCTGCTGGCCGGCATGGCTGGCGCCGACGGTGAGAAGCTGCGCTTCACGCGGACTCAAGCGGGGCTGCTCGATGCGCTGCTCGCCTCCGAGCCGGAGGTTCGGGTCGACGAAGTTTTTGCCAGAGTGCGCCAGGAGATGCGCAACTTTGACGGCGTGCGCGCGGCGGCGCCGAGCGGCGATTTTCTCGGCCACCTGCGCGGTTACCAGAGCGAAGGGTTGGGCTGGCTGCAGTTTCTCCAACGCTTTGGTTTTGGCGGGTGTCTCGCCGACGACATGGGCTTGGGCAAGACGATTCAAGTTCTCGCCATGCTCGAAGGGCGCCGCCAGTTGCGCCGCGGCGAGAATGATAATCCGCCGCCGCCATCGTTGGTCGTTGTCCCGCGCTCCCTAGTCTTTCACTGGGAAAGCGAGTCGGCTCAGTTTACCCCCAAGTTGAATCTGCTCGATCACACCGGCATCAGCCGCTTGAAACCCGGCGAGCATTTTGAGAACTACGACGTGATCCTGACGACCTACGGCACGCTGCGGCGCGACGCGCTGCAGTTCAAAGATCAGCAGTTCGACTACTGTATTCTCGACGAAGCCCAGGCGATCAAAAATCCCGGCACGCTGTCGGCCAAGGCGGCGCGCTTGATCAATGCGGATCATCGTTTGGCGATGAGCGGCACGCCGGTGGAAAATCATCTGGGTGAGCTGTGGAGCCTGTTTGAGTTTTTGAATCCCGGCATGCTCGGCGCCGCTTCTGTGCTCGGCAACGCCGGCAAAAATCCCGACGTTAGCACGCGCAATATTCTCGCAAAGGCGCTGCGGCCGTTTATTTTGCGCCGCACAAAAAAGCAGGTCGCCACCGAGCTGCCAGACAAAACCGAGCAGACGATCTACTGCGACCTCGAAGGCAAGGAGCGCAAGTATTATGACGAGCTGCGCGATTTTTACCGCGCCCGCTTGCTCAAAGAGGGCGCCGACGACGGTTCCGGACAATTCAAGATCCAAGTGCTCGAAGCGTTGCTGCGTTTGCGCCAGGCTGCCTGCCATCCAGGCTTGATCGACAAGAAACGAGTCGCGGAGGGCAGCAGCAAGGTCGATACCTTGATCGCGCAGCTCGACCAGGTGCTCGAAGAGGATCACAAGGTGCTGGTGTTCTCGCAGTTCGTGAGCCTACTGACCATCCTGCGTAGCCGGCTCGACGCGGCGAAAATCTCTTATACTTATCTTGACGGCAAAACCCGCGACCGCGAAGCACGCGTCGCCGAGTTTCAGAACGATCCCAAGATCAAGTTGTTTTTAATCAGCTTGAAAGCCGGCGGCTTGGGGTTGAACCTGCAAGCGGCAGAATATGTTTATTTGCTCGATCCATGGTGGAACCCCGCCGTCGAAGCCCAAGCCATCGATCGTGCCCATCGCATCGGCCAGACGCGGCAAGTGTTTGCCTATCGCTTGATCGCGCGCGACACCGTGGAAGAAAAAGTATTGGAACTGCAAAAGAGCAAACGCGACTTGGCCGACGCGATCATCACCGCGGACAACAGTGTGATGCGCAATCTATCGCGCGACGATCTGGAATTGCTGCTGTCGTAGAAAAAAGAGACTCGCCACGAAGGCACGAAGGTAAAGAGAAAAATTTCTTCTTCCGAACTTCGTGTCCTTCGTGTCTTCGTGGTGAACCGATCCTGCAGGCTCCTTTGCGCGTGATGTCCTTTGCGTCTTCCGGAAACGCCGCGAGATAGGGGGACGTGTACGGCAGCAGCAATTGTGCTTCACGAAACGTCATCATGCCGCCGGGAGTCGTCTCAATGGCGTCGGCGGTATGGCGCGCGCCTTGGCTTCGGTGCGCAGACGCTGCGCTAGGGCGCTGGACCCAGTGCGATAGGTGTCGACGGCGACACCGGGATGTTTTTTCTCAAAGATGCTCGAGATAGTTTTATTCTGGTCGGTGGCGAGGGTGGTGTACCAGACCAGCTTCCCTTCTTTCTTGGCGCCCTCGTAGAGGACCTTTTCGCGGTCGGCAGCTACGTAGGTGGCCAACTCGGCGGCGCTGCTCGGTTTGCCGGCTTGGCTCCAAGCGGAAGCGCCGCTTGACGCTACTATCAGCAATGCGGCGATAAACTGTTTCATCATCGGTCTCCCGGCTAGGTTCTCACGCTTGCGCCAAAACCCTCGCGGTAATCGGCAAATTCTTGCCCTTTAAACCTAATTCACGGGCCGGTGCGTTCGGGAAATCGCTGGCTACGTGAGCGTAGGTATCTTCGCTCACCAAGAGCTCGCCCGGGCCGGCGATGGCCTGCAATCGCGCGGCGACATTCACCGTGTCGCCGATCACCGTGTAGTCCGTGACTCCCGCGTTGCCGACGTTGCCGACGAAAGCTTCGCCGCTGGCGACACCGGCGCCTATTTGCAATTGATGTCTCGGGTCGAGCCCGTGCATGGCGCTCAATATTTTCAATGCGGTTTCCACCGCCCGTCGAGGATGATCTTTACCATGAAGCGGCGCCCCGAAAAATCCCATAGCCTGGTCGCCGACTAGCTTGTCGAGGGTGCCGTCGCGCTCGAAGATTGCGTGCGACGCGATCGCGTAAAAACGATTGAGCCGGGCGACGACTTGGTCCGGCGGCAGCTGCTCCGCCAGTGACGTGAAGCCGCGCACGTCGACAAACAGCACCGAGATGTTGCAGATCTCCCCGCCCGGAGGAGCGAGCTCGTATCAAAGGGTGCAAAGATGTGGATTCTTGCGCGACGGCCGGATCTGCAGCAGACGAAACGGCACCGAGAACAGCCCTAGAAACGGCACCAGGCACTCTTTGCAACGCTGCGGCGACGGCATGTAGCGGTAAACCGAGCGCGCCATCTGCGTTGTGCCGAGAAATTTTCTGAGCCAAATAAGAAACTTTCTCATCGGGGACCCCACGGGATCTTTTTAACTTTCGCAGCTCTCTTATACCCTACGAACGGCGCTGCTACCAAGGCGAGCTTCATTTGACATTCACGTGGCGCTGTCGCTAAGCTCGCTCCAATACATGACCGGCCAAGGAGGATTCCCATGGCTTATGACGTTTTGATCAAAGGTGGAAGATTATATGACGGCAGCGGCCTGCCGTCCTATCTCGGCGATGTGGCGGTGCAGGATGGCAAGATTGTCGAGACCGGGCGCATCAACGGCAGCGCCAAGCGGACGATCAACGCCGACGGCTTGGCGGTATCGCCGGGCTTTATCGACTTTCACACCCATTTGGATGCCCAGCTTTTGTGGGACCCGCTGGCAACTTCGTCCTGCTATCACGGTGTGACCACGGTGATTCCCGGCAACTGCGGGCTCTCCTTGGCGCCGGTTAAAGAAGCCGATCACGATATGATCCTGCGCAGCTTCGAGCGCGTCGAGGCGATCACCATTCCCGCTCTAGAGGCCGGCGTCAAATGGGGCTTCAATACCTTTGGCCAATATCTTGACGCCATGCGTGGCAACCTCGGCGTCAACGTCGCATCGCTGGTCGGCCACTGCGCGCTGCGCCAATACGTCATGGGGCAGGCGTCCATCGAGCGCGCCGCTACACCGGCGGAAATCCAGCAGATGAAAGATGTTCTGAAGGCCAGCGTGCGCGCCGGCGCCGCGGGCTTTTCCACCAACCAGAATCCTGTCCACATGTATGCCGACGGCACGCCGATTCAGAGCCGCTTTTCGACCGATGAAGAAATCGTCGAGCTAGCCGGCGCCCTGGGCGAGATCAATCAAGGCACGGTGCAGATTTCGCGTGGCTCGCTCGGCGTGTCGGTGCCGATCGATCCAAGCTTGAAGTTGTTTGAAGAGATTTCTTCGCGCTCGGGCCGGCCAGTCGTTTGGCAGAGCATCGCGCACCGTTGGGATAAGCCCAATGAATGGCGCGCGCTGTTGGACAAAGCCAAAGAAACCATCGATCGCGGCGTGCAGTCGTATCCGTTGTGCAATGCGCGTCTGTTCAACAACCGCCTGACGATGAAAAACGCCCAGGTGTTCGACGATTTGCCAACCTGGAAGGCGATATTGTTCTTGCCGCTGGAAGCGCGCATCGCGGCGATCAAAGATCCGGAGACGCGCAAGAAGATGCGCTATGAAGCGGTGGAAGAAAAGAAGTCGTCGCGCTTCTCGCGCCGTTGGGATTTGGTTTATCTAATCAATGCGGTGAAGCCTGAGAACAAGTGGCTGGAAAAGAAGAGCGTCGCCGAAATCGCCAAGATTCGTAACCAAGACATTATCGATGCGTTCTTGGATCTGTCGCTCGAAGAGGGCTTGGAGACTGAGTTCCAAACCTCGAGCACCAATGGCGACGAAAAGGCGGTGGCAGAAATAATCCGCAGCCCCTACGTGCTGGTCGGCCAATCCGATGCCGGAGCGCACTTGATCTACGACGCGGGCTTCGGCTACGCGACGCGTCTGTTGGGCTACTGGGTGCGCGAGAAGCAGATCATGACTACGGAGGAGGCGATTCGGAAATTGACCTTCATGGTCGCGTCGATCTTCGGCATTCGCGACCGCGGCCTGCTGCGTCCAGGTATGGCTGCGGACGTGTGCGTTTTCGACCCCGCGACGGTCCGCGAATGCGACGCCCACATGGTCCAAGACCTGCCGGGCAACGAGAAGCGCTATGTGCAAAAAGCGGTGGGCATCGAGATGACGCTCGTTAATGGCCAGGTGTTGGTGGAAAAAGAATACCACACGGGCGCATTGCCGGGTACGGTGCTAGGCGGTGGCAACGGCGCGGCGCTGCAGGCGGCGGCGTAAGAATCGGAGGCTAACCACAAAGTAGTACAAGGGGCACAAAACAAAAAATTCGGATTCGGCCTGCGGACTGTCGGCGAACCAGGGCAGCATGGCCGGCGCGATGGCCGCCGGCAACGCTTGCCGCAACGGTGTCAACGCCGCGCCGATGGCGCAGGCGGGCATCACCGCCAACGGCGATATCATCGAAGGCAAAAACGGGTTTTACGACACGCTGGTCGGTCCCGGCCATTACGACGCCGAGCGCATGGGCTGATATGTTGATAGACTGGCATTCGCGTGTCGCGTTGATTTGTTCCTGACTCTTCAGCTGCCGAAGTTTATCGGCGCGTTCTGCAAAAGCGATGCAGCCTCCATTGCTGCTGAACTGTTTTAGTGCCTGTTCGATTGCGGCTTCGACACAGCCCTCTGCAATCATTTCGGCGAATCGCATGACTACGTATTCGTCGGCCACTGATTGATGGAGCGCAACGCCGGATGGCTTCGTTGTCGTTGTTTTTGGTTCGTTCCACACCGCTCCATCCTAATGGTCATAGCCATCGCGCGCCCAAAAATGGACGTGAGTCCCGTCGGACCAAATGTAGACATCGCCGCGCATATAAGACATGGCTTCACTCCTTGCAGAATGATTAACGAAAAGATTTTCGACCCCTTTTCGGCGTTCCGGCAGGCGCGGCGGATGCCAGTTAGACCGATAGCGACAAAGAATTTTTAGCAAAGCTAGGCAAAAGTTCAGCGCATATACGCGCCGCCGTCGACGTTGATGGCCTGGCCGGTCATGAAATCGCTGTCGTCGGAGGCAAGGAAGATCACGGTGCCAACGAGATCGGCGGGATACTGTTCGCGTTGAAAAGCGCGGCGTTTGCGCCGGTCGGCGAGTCGCTCGGCGGTCATAGGGCCCTGAGTGGACATCGTCAAACCTGGCATGATCGTATTGACGCAAATATTATCGCCACCCACCTCGCGCGCCAGGGCGCGCGTGAAGCCGATCACCGCGCTTTTTGACGACACATAATGGAGAAAATTTGCCGAGCTGCCAAACACCGTGCCCGATGAAACGTTGATGATCTTGCCCTTGCCTTGCTGCTTCATCGCCGGGTAAACCGCTTTGACGCAGTGCCACAGTCCTTTTACGTTGACGGCCATGACCCGGTCCCATTCGTCGCTGTCGATCTCCATAAAACTCTTCTTTTTGATCGCCGAGTAAAGCCCGGCGTTGTTCACCAGGATATCGCTGCGGCCGTAGGTTTTCATCGCTTCCTGAGCCATCGCCTGGGTCTTTTCCGCCGACGTAACATCGACGTAGACAGCTTTCGCTTCGCCACCGTCGGCCGTGATCGCGGCGGCGACTTTTTTAGCTTCGTCGTCCTGGATATCAGCGACGATGACTTTAGCGCCTTCCCGGGCAAGCCCGTGGGCGTAGGCTTTGCCAATGCCCACACCGCCCCCGGTAACGATCGCGACTCTGTCTTTTAAGCGCATGGCCGTCCTCCGTTATTGAGTTCGGTTCTTCTACTTTGCTTCAAGTATCTGCTTCACTCGACTGACCACGGCGGGTTCGAGTTCGTACAGCCCTTGAACCATTTTCCCGATGCCGGGGCCGTCAATCGGGGCGATATCTAGATTGGCTTTTTGTGCCTCGGCAATTAGCTGCGGATCTTTCAGCGCGCTGATGAAGGCGCTTTGCAGCGCGCGCACGCGCTGCTCGGGGACTTGCGGCGGGATGGAGTAGAGCCGCTGTTTGCCATAAACTTCGCCGGCGATGCGCAGGAGCTTTTTCCCTTCGTCGGTCTTGGCGAAATCCACGGCGAGCGGGATGCCTTTCAAGTCGGGATGCGACTCTTGCGACATCTGCAGCACGATATGAACCTGTTTGGCCTTGAGCGCGTTGGCCCAAGTTACCTTGGCCGATTGCCAGCTCAGCGTGCAGCTGCCGTCGAGCTCGCCGGTTTCCGCGGCAATTCTAACGTCGGCGGTGCCTTTGTAGCCCTCGATCACTTGGACGGGAAAGTCCGTGGCGGCGGCGAGGATCTTGGTGTCGTCGGTGCCGCTGGTGCCCGGGCCGTTGCCGCCGAATTTGAGACGAGTTTTCGACTTGCGCCAATCCTCAGCGCTGCGGATGCCGCTTTTTCCGGTGGTGATACACAGCAGCGCATCCGCGGTGGGCATGCCAAGCCAGCCGAACTTGCGGCCGTCGAATTTTACGGCCGGATTGCCCAACAATTGCTGGAGAACCAGGGGCCCCGACCAATTGCCGATCGCCGTGCCGTCACGCGGCGCACTGTTATAGGTGTGATTGGCGGCGATCAACATGCCGGCACCGGGCATGTTGTGGACGACCACTGGAGGGTTGCCGGGAATGTATCGAGCGATATGGCGGCCGATCAGCCGGGTGTAGGTGTCATAGCCACCACCGGCGGAGGCGCCGACGATGAATTGGATGGTTTTGCCGTTGTAGAAATCTTCGATCGAAGCGGCGCGCGTTGAGTCCGCCAGGATTCCTAGAGCGATCGCAATCAGCAATGGCACCGATCTTGTCATCTTCCACCTCGGCAAATTTGTGCTATCTACGCGGTCTTCAATCCGAATTCATCCCTCACGGCTTGCTCCACAACGGTGCCCTTGAAGAAATCCGGATTGTTGCGCGTGTGCAGCCGGGCGGCGTTAGTGAAGGTGAACTCGCGGAAGTCTTGTTCGCTGACGAAGCGCTTCTCGATCATCTCGAACGCTTCGGGGATGACCTCGGCGAAGTCGGGGACATCGAAATGGGTGAAGTCGGAGCTGAACACCGGTCGTAGGCGAAAGCCCATGCGCGGATCGAAGGCCCACATGGTGGTTCGATCGTCGGCTTCGCAGCCGAAGTAGAAGTTACTGGAGAAGGCAGTGCGGATATCGTCTTTTGACGCGATCCCCGCGGCGGCGAAATTGTCTGTGACAAACTCGGGGCGGGCGAGCTCTTCGACGCTGCATTCCGGCCGCAAGAAATCCAGGTTGTTCATGAGCGCATCGGCATTGGCTTGCAACCGCGCGTCGCCGTACTTGCTGATCAATTGATTGAGCTCAGCCAGGTTGGTGTTCTTCGGATTCTCTAGGCCGGCGGGGCGGCGCTTTTCCCAGTGTTCGAGCAAGTCGGCGCACAACTGACAGGCCCAGCTCACACCGCCCTCCATGAAACCAAAATTGAGAGTCGGGTAGCGCCGCACCAGGCCGCCGAGAAAAACGCCGCGTGCAAACGCATGGTTCGATGCCGCGAAGTGGCCGATGTGGTTGTAGGTGAAGTTGCTGATGGAACAGCGGTCCGGCCAACTGCCGCTGCCCGAGTGTTGGGTGACGGCGACGCCGAGATCGACGCAGCGCTGCCAGAACCGATCGTAATTGAGCGGGCTGTCGAGGGCGATGGTGTCCAAGTACCACGCGGCTTTCTTGGCGTCGCCGCCTTCCGCTGCACTTGGGATCGGCCGGTCCTGATTGCCTTTGAGCATGATCGCTCGGTAGCCCAGCTTGCCGACGGCGTTTTCGAGTTCATCGATCCCTTCTTCCGGTGTGCGTGCAGGAATGATCGCAACGGGAGCGAACCTTGCGGCATAGGGCCCGAACATGTCGGCTGTCATCTGGTTGTAAGCACGCGCCGTGGCGCGGCGCAGATCGTCTTCGGCAATCCCGTTGAGCGCAAGCCCAAGGCTCGGATAGATCAGCGCAAAGTCGACGCCCAACTCCGGCAGCCGTTCGTTCAATAAGGCCGGCAGCAGCGCGGTTGCCTTGTCGAGTGTGTTGCTGGTGCTGCCCCACCAGTTGCTGCGCCGCGTGCGGTTGTGCTGGCGCTGCGCCCATGTGGAGCGGTACCACGTGTGGCTACGCTGCCAGAGCGCGCGCATGCGGTCGACTGATGCTGCGGTGCCGACTTCGCGCAAGTACTCAAGAAAAATCGGCACTGGCTCCAACCAGTGACCGTCGCCGTCGATCACAGGGTGTTTGAGACTGGCCCGTATCGCTGCGGCGCGACTCGTCATGGTTACGGCTCCTCTCGCACGTCATAGGTTCTATAGTCACTTCGCCGCCAGAGCGTCAAACGGCGCGCTCCAGCGCATGAACCCGGCCCTTCTCGATGGGGCGTAGGGCCCTTGACTAAATGGCTTCGAAGCATAGACAAAGCTGAGTTTGTTGAGTATAGGGTTAAGTCGCTCTGGCACACCGGGTCGAGCGGTCCTGGCGGCGTGGACAGATGGGTTTTCTTGGTTGCCGGAGAGTGGTTAGTGTCCGAGAGCGAAATAGCAGCATCAGAGTAGCAGCGTTGACAGTTCAAACATGGGCTTGCCTCTTTTGTATTACCGATGACCCTCTTCGCGCCACGCAAAATAGCATATCGATGTCGGTGCAGGCACAGCCCGGGTATTGAAATATGAGTTTGGTACGTGCGGCAATTCTCAGTTTGCCTGCAGCAATTTTCAAATTGCTCCCCGGCGACCAGCAAGCTTCCGTTCTTGCATCCGGCGAGGGCATGCGCGCCCTTGCTCGGAGGGGGCAAGCTGGCCGGACCGTTGCGCTGATCGGGCGGCTCGATCCATCGCAGCAGGTCGCGATCTTGTCTGTGGCTGGCTTCATTGCGCAGCTGGCGCGCAGGGGCCAGGCCGGCAAAACTCTAGAAGTCATTCAGAAACTTACTTCTACTCAACAGACCTCGGTGCTGTCGGCGCGTGATGCAGTGGCCGCGCTGGCTTCCCATGGGCATGTGGCGCGGACGCTGGCGCTTATTCAAAAGGTAAATCCCGCCCAGCAGACCACCATTTTGTCGGCGCATGACGCGATCTCGGGGCTGGTTAATAACGGCCAGGCCGCGCGAACCCTTTTGTTAATACAAAAACTCGATGCTGCTCAGCAGGGGAAGATTTTGTCGGGGCCCAATGCCGTCCTGCACCTGGCGCGCAATGGACAAGCCGCGGAGACGATTGCAATCATTGCGAACCTCGATGCCGATCAGCAGGCGCAAGTTTTGGTTGGCGCCGATGCTTTATCGGCGCTGGCGCACAATGGCCAAGCGGCACAGGCGATCGGAATAATGGAAAAACTCAATATCAGCCAGCAGGCGCAGATCTTGTCCATGGGGCGGTCAGTTGCGGAGCTGGCACGGACCACCGCCGCACGAACCCTAGCGTTGATCCGAACGCTCGACCCCGCCCAACAGACACAGGTTTTGGCAGCGCCCGGTGCTGTCTTGGGGTTGAGCAATAATGGTCAGGCAGCGGAGGTACTCGGGCTGATTGAGAAGCTCAGCACGGAGCAGCAGGCTACGGCCATGATGGCAGAGGGTGCTGTGCATGGCCTCGGTGCCCATGGCCAAGCGGCGCGGACTTTTGCCCTGTTCGAAAATCTCGATATCGAGCTGCAAACAAGAATTTTGACTACGGATGGTGCCGTCTCGGGGCTGGCCCATGAGGCGCAGGCGGCGCGCACGCTGGAGTTGATCGATTCCTTCGACCCAGAACAACAAGCGAAGATTTTTGCCACCAATGGCTCGGTTGCAGGGCTGGCGCGCGACGGCGAATCGGGGCGGGCTTTGGCACTTATCGAGACACTCGATCCGGATCAACAAACCCGAATATTGATGGCAGAGGGTGCCGTGTCGGCATTGGCTCGCGATGGCCAGGCGGCGCGGACCCTGACGTTGATCAAAGCGCTTGCCCCCACCCGGCAGACCAGAATCCTTTCCACCGTTGGGGTTGTACATGACCTGATCGACTGGGGGCAGCGTGAGCCAGTACTGGCACTGATTCAAAACCTTCATCCTGATTTGCGGACGAGGGTGCTCGCCGCCGCTTCCGATAGCCTGAAAAACAACGGCACTCAGTAACTGTTTATCTGTGCGTTGCCGCCGGGCGCCGGAGCAACGCGTAAAGCAGCGCGGTCAGCCAGCACAAAGCGAACATCACCCAATACAAGCCGGCGTAACTCTGGCTGCGATCGTAGATTGCGCCGGCCAAGACCGGGCCGAGCACGCTACCCCAAGTATAGAGAAAGCTCATGCTGCCGCGAATTTTGCCGAAGTTTTTTCGCCCGAAGAAATCGCCCACCGTGGCCCAGGTCACTGGGAACAGTCCTTCGAAGAGACTGAAAAGTGCCACCGCTACCCAGAGCTGCCACTCGTGGGTGCCTTGAAATAGGCAGTAGATCGCCACGCTGCCGAGCGCCATGGAGAAAGCCATCAGGCGTTGCTTGTCGATGCGATCGCCGAGCCAGCCCATGAGCAAATGGGTTGGCATGCCGAAGAAGGCGATGACGCCGAGATAAAACGCCGCCTGAGTTTGGCTGTAACCCTTCCAAACCAAGATCGGCACGAAATGCACGAGCACGCCGGCCGAACACACGGTGCGAAACGTGGTGGCGAAAGTCAGTAGCCAAAACTGGTGGGTGCGCAGTGTCTGAGCGAGCGACAACTCTTGCTCTGCAAATCTCGGTGCCTTGCTTCCAGTTGCATGTGCTTGATTCGGCGATGCTGCCGGTAAATCTCCGTCGGGCCGCAAGCCGATGCTTTCGGGGGAACGCCGAATCGTCAGCGCCAGCGGCAAGCCGCTGATCAGAAACACGATGCCGGCACCGATGGCGGCGGCGCGCCAGCCCCAGGTGTGGACGGCGTAGGCGAGAAACGGCGTGACCAGCGTGCCGCCCAAAGCGATGGAGCCACTGGTGAGCGACATGGCCAACGCGCGCTTGCGAATAAACCAAGTGTTGGCGATCGCCATGGTCGCGTCCATAAATCCCGCCTGGTACGACAGCGATATCACGCCCATGTAGACGATCATCAGAGCCGCAAAACTGTTGACGCCCGAGAGCATGACATAGCCGATGCCGGCGAGCACGACGGCGAATAGGATCACCGGACGCGGGCCGTAGCGATCGATGCAGTAGCCCGCCACCGGACCTTCCAGCGCGCCTTGGGCGCGTCCCAGGGAAAAAACCAGCGACGCCGCGGCGCGGCTGAGGTTGAGCTCTTGCGTCACCGGCAAGAAGAAAACGCTGAGCCCATAGGCGTGCAGTCCGCCGCCCAGCACGCGAATGATGCAGCTGGCGGCGATCATGCGCCAGCCGAAGTAGAGGTTGGCAAGTTTGGAGCGGATCAGATCAAGCATGTTCGGCTTGATATAGCATGCGCCAAGGTTGTCGTTGAAGGTGTCCTTGCGAAAAGAAAGTTAAGGCGATATTTCAGCGCTTGGGCGACCTAGCGAACGGAGGATCGAAGCTTATGTACTACGGAGCGCGCGGCGTCGTTGGTTTGGTAAAGCCAACCTATCGACCTGGTTCAATGGAGAGTTTCATCAAGCTGATGCCGGAGGGCGTCGGCTTTATTCCGGCCCATGCCGGCATTCGCGCCGGCAATGAGAAAGAGCTGCAAGAGGCGCTCACAGTGGCCGAAAAAAAAGTCGCGCGTTTGGCCGAGTTGGGCGCCGATGTGGTCATGATCATGGGCGCGCCGCCGACCATGGTGCGCGGCCATGGCGCCGACCGGGCGATCGCCGATTCGCTGACGAAGAAATACAAAATTCCTGTGACGGTCGCGACCATCGCCCAAGTCGACGCGTTTCGCGCCTTGGGAATGAAATCGCTGGTCGGCATCACCTATTTTCAAGGTGACATGAACGATCGTTTTGCCAAGTTTCTGCGCGACGACGGCTTTAACGTGAAGTCGATGACCGGCATCGAAGTGCCGTTCAAAGACGCCGGCAAGTTGTCGCCCGAAGCGATCTACGATTTTGCCAAGAAAAACTTCCTCGCCGCCGGGAAAGCTGACGGCATCTACATGCTCGGTGCCGGTTGGCATAATTTGCCGGTCATCGAGACACTGGAGAAAGACTTGAAGACCACTGTGTTGTCAAGCATTCCGGCGCAGGTGTGGGCGACGAAAAAAATTCTTCATTTGAATGAGCCGGTGCAGGGTTATGGGCGGTTGTTGGCGGAGATGCCATGAGGAAACGTTTCGGGTTTTGGGTTTCCGGTTTCGCGTTTTTCGGAATCGGTGTGCTGCTTGGTGTCTGTGCGACAGGTTATGCGCAGGATGTTAAAAAAGTTGCCGAAGCCGAAGGCAAGCTGGTATTTTACGCAGCGTTCAATGCCACCGATTCAAAGATTTTGATCGATGGCTTTCGCCAACTTTATCCTAAGATCGAAGGCTCGTTTTACCGCGCCACCGACGCGCAGTTGATGGAGCGCATTCTCACCGAAAACCGTGCCGGGCAGCCGCTCTGGGACGTGGTCATGAGCACGAGCTACTACGGCTACAATCTGAAGAAGCGCGGCTTGTTGGCGGTTTACGATTCGCCGGAGCGGAAATTCTATCGCGACGGCTACAAAGATCCGCAGGCGACCTGGACGTCGATCTACACTAACTACGGGGCGTTTGGCTACAACACGCGCAACGTGCCGCGGGCCAGTATTCCAAAGACGCACCAGGATTTGTTGAGGCCCGAATGGAAGGGCAACATCGGCCTGGACAGCCGCGCCTATGAATGGTTCGGCACTATGGTCAAAGCGATGGGCGACGAAAAGGGCATAGCCTATATGCGCGAGCTCTCCAAGCAAGTCGGTCTGCGCAATGGCCGGACGATTCTCGCGCAGCTAGTCGCTGCCGGTGAATACAAAGGCTCGCTCAGTACCTACTCGGCGCAATACGAGCAGTTGAAACCGCAGGGCGCGCCGGTGGATTGGATCTATCTCAATCCGGTCTTTGCCAATATCCATCCCGTCGGCATCGCCGCTAAGGCACCGCATCCCAATGCGGCACGGCTGTTTGTCGACTTCGTGCTGTCGAAGCGTGGCCAAGAGCTGGTCCGCGGCATGAACCGCATCCCCGATCGCATCGACGTGCCGCCGGAACAGCCGCGCTATATTGAAGGCATCAAACCGGCATTTGCGCCGGTGGAAGTGTTGGAGAATTTCGAAGGCTACGCCAAACAGTTTCACGAAATCTTTGGTGGACGGTAGCGTGCCAAGCGTGCTGGTTGTTAAGGGTTTCGAGTTCCGGGTTTCGGGTTGCTCCGGGTTTCATGGGTTGACGTCTGCCTGCTGATCTCTGGTTGCCAAGTTGCATCGCGCTCGGTGATCTCATAAAAATTGAAAAAACCATTCGGAGGAACCGCATGCCCCAGGACTTGCGCAGCTATATCGATCTGATTCGCGAGAAAAAATTGCTGCTCGACATCAAGAAAGAAGTCGATCCGCTGACGAATCTCGCCGGCCTCGCTTATCGCGGCG
>VGTH01000065.1 GCA_016874755.1 Deltaproteobacteria bacterium
TAGGAAAGATCCTTGGTGTAATCGATCGGCGCCACCGGTCGTTTGGGCGTGAGCTCGTCGGGCTTTTGGACGACGTTGCCGCCCCAGCATTCCACTAACGCATCAAAGCCTTTCAATTTGCAGGCGGCGAGGAAGCCATGTCGGCCCCCCGAGCAGGTTCCGAAAACGCCCACCTTGTTGCTGACGTTGGCCTGCGAGCGGAGAAACTGATTGGCGCCGGCGAGATCGCCAAGCACCTGATCGTCGGGCACGCCGCCGCCGGCGCGGACCTTGGCGCCGACGTCTTCCGCCGTGCCATGACCGTCGCGAAAATATAGATTGGGTGAAATGCAAGCATAGCCGTGGTGGGCGAAGCGCCGCGCGCATTCACGGTACCATTCGTCCCAGCCGGGCGCGTGATGGATGATCACCATTCCCGGAAACGGGCCGGGGCCGATCGGGTGGGCATAATAGGCGTTGATCATGTCGCTGTTGTGGCCGCGCATGCCGACGGTCTCGGCGATCATGCCTTCGTATTGATTGGTTTGATACATTCGACTTCCTCCTTCGGTAGCAGCTAGTGTCTGTGCAAGCCGTCCACTTAATACAATCCGTAAAAGGGTGCAACAGGATGAAGCTGGGTGCGGTTCTGCCATTGGAGGAAAAGGAGTGTAATTTTGTCCTTGCACCGGTCAGGTGAAATGGGCTATGCTTCGTATACACATCAGTATGGGGCCTTCTGATAGTGACTATAGAGAAAGGTGAAGGTCTAGGGCGTCTTACCTTGCGATTCGGTGCCACGCGGACCATCCGACCAGAGCGTGTCTTTCTTTCCATGTTCTGCTTTCCAGCGGTGATCAGGTTCTCAGGGCAAAGACCATAAACTTGTTTATTATGAAGGAGAGCACATGAGCAGCAAAATTTACGTTGGTGGGTTGCCGTATGCGACCACCGATGCGCAGCTACAGGATCTATTTTCGCAACACGGACAGGTAGAATCCGCCCGGGTTATCACGGATAAGTTCACAGGACGTTCGCGCGGCTTTGGCTTTGTCGAAATGACCAACTCAGATGACGCGCAGAAGGCGATTCAAGCACTGAACGGCACCGACTTCGAAGGCCGTAATTTGACGGTCAACGAAGCGCGGCCGCAGGAGCGCCGCTCCGGTGGTGGTTTCGGCGACCGCGGCGGCGATCGCCGCGGCGGCGGTGGCGGCGGTGGCCGCAATCGCTGGTAGTTTTAAAAGCGATACATGAACGGAAAGGGGCGCTAGGTCGGGGCGCCCCTTTTTTGTTTCTGCGGTTGCGAGAAAATGGAACGCGTCGCCTTAGATCGTTTAGCTTTGCGCGATCTGCAAGGCAACGCGGTTGGTATCGAAGAGTATTTTCAAACGCAGTTCTTGCTGCTGATTTTTCTGCGTCACCTCGCTTGACTGCCGTGTCAAGCGCATCTCGGCGAGGTGCAAGCGCATCGGTTAGAATTCGAACGGCGCGCTGTTTCGCTGGTGGTGGTTTCCTTTGCTGAACCGGCAAAGCTTGTCTACTATCAAGAGCAGCACCAGTGGCCGTTTCCAGTCCTGGCCGACCCGCATCGGGCGGCGTATCACGCTTTCACTTTAAAAAGGCTATCTTTGTTGCGCGTGTTCTCACCGGCGACGTTGAAACTCTATTGGAAATTGCTGCGCAGCGGCCACCACCGCGAAGATTACGGCAAGGAAGATATCTATCAGGCCGGCGGCGATTTTCTCGTCAACCGCGAGGGACAGATTCTTTTTGCCCATCGCAGCCAGGACCCAACCGATCGGCCCAGCTTGAGAAATCTACTCGATGCCGTTGACCGGGCTACCAAAAAAACCGAGTAAAGACAGAAAACTCCAAACCCAAAACTCGAAACCTTTTTACTTTTTGAAGATCGCCCACTCGGGAGTTTTTAAGTTGGCCTTGATGCCGACGCGTGAGAGCTGTTCGACGATGACCAGCGCGAAGTCAACAATATTGACAGTGGTGCAGGAGCAGGCATAGAAACGAAAGGAGTTGAAGTATTGGGGCCGCTCAGATTCATTCCCCCATCATTCCAGTGCTCCAACACTCCAATTCTCCGAGAGCTTTGTGGCGAAGATTATCGAATCACTGGTCGGGTACATGATCGCAGCACGCAAAGTTGCGCTGCCACCCGAAGTCATCCAAAAAGGCAAGAGCTATGCGCGCTTCCAAAATCCCCGGGTTTTGGCTTTGAAAGAGAGAACCCAATTGATCGGCGATGAAGAGATGGAGCGCTCCGGTCACCGCTTCCGAGGACTATTGGAAATCACCATGAAAGACGGCCAGATGCTGCGTGAGCATGTGATCGACTGCCGGGGCCGCCCGGAAAATCCCATGAGCCCGGAAGAAGTTGAAAAGAAAGCGGCGTGACTGATGGAGCCGGTGCTGGGGAAACAGAATGTCGAGAAAATTGTCGAGTCGGTGCGCCGGCTTGAATCGCTCGCCAGTGTGCGTGAGCTCACTCAGTTAATGACCACAGTAAATTGATCAAGGAGTCTATCCCGATGGCCAAACCAAAAATTACCATCGCCCTTTCGCACTATGACCGCCACGTGCCTTTTTTCGACGGCACGGTGCAAGCGGAAGCCATCGATCTAAACGTCCTCATCGTCGGCCAGTCGGACCGGCAGCGTGACGGCGAAGATCGCCACGAGCGCATGCTGCAAAAGGGCGACTTCGATGTCGCCGAGCTGTCGCTGTCGTCCTATCTGATGGCCAAGAGCCGCGCCATGCCGTTCACCGCGATTCCGGTTTTTCCGCGCCGCCTGTTCAGCCACTCGCAGGCATGGATCAACGTCGACGCCGGTATCAAAGAACCGAAAGATTTGATTGGCAAGAAAGTCGGCTTGCACAGTTTTCAAAATACTTTGGCAACTTTGTCCAAGGGCGATTTGCAGAGCGAGTTCGACGTCCCCTGGAGGAAGATTCACTGGCTGCTGAGCAAAAAGGACAACATCGAATTCGACCCCGAGAAGGGCGTGAAGATCGAGCAACTCTCGGAGAGCGCCAACGTCGGCGATATGTTGGAGCGGGGCGAGATCGATGCGATGATGACGCCCCATCCGCCCAAGCCGGTCTTGCGCGGTTCAAAGAAAATCAAACGTCTCTTCGATGATCCCAAAGCCGCCGATCTGCGCTACTACCAGAAGAACGGCTTTTTCCCCATCATGCACGTGGTTGCTTTTAAAGATGACGTGTTGAAGAAGTATCCCGAAGCAGCCCAGAGCTTATTCAAAGCGTTTGGCGACGCGAAGCGCATCTGCCGCGAGTTCTATGCCGACCCCAACTGGTCCTGGCTCGCCTGGGGCAGACAAGCCTTCGAAGAAGAAGAGAAGCTTTTGGGCTCCGACCCGTGGCCCTACGGTTTAGAGCAGAACCGCGCAAACCTGGAACGCTTCGTCGGCTACTCGTTGGATCAAGGCTTGATGGCCAAGAAGATGGCTGTGGAAGAGTTGTTCTTGCCGCTCAATTAAAGAGCCAGGGTGGGCCCCCACCCTGGCGACAATTCTCGGATTGTGGACTTCTGACTAAAGTGCCGACTCCACTTCGCGCACTTCCATCTTGGCGACCGTGGTGCCGAGCTTGATGCCGGCTTTGGCGACCTCGCCTTGGAACGCTTTGCCCTTGGCTTCCATGTCGGCTTTGTCTTTGTAGCTGCGCACCCAGATGAACTCATTCTGCGGGCGGTTGACCCAGGTGCCGACAATCGGGATGCCGAGCCGTTCGTGCAGCGGCACGATGTCCTGTTTGAAATGGGCGATGAAGTTATCCATCTCACCTTTATTGATCGTGTAGATGCGTATTTGTGACAGCATGCTCAATCCTCCTTTTGAGTTATGCACGATGGCTTTGTGGTCTGCGATGATACGCTATGTCGTAGGTTGCCTGCAAAGGGGTGGGTAGGGGTGGGTTGACATGATTGTTTCCATGCGCTTATAACCTTTCAGCTGTGAAACCCTCGGCCACCAAAGACCCTGGTTGCCAGCAGGTGGAGACTCAGCTCGACGCAGGAAGCAAAGAGTCGACTCACAACCCGCTTGCAGGTCCCGCGCTCGCCGATCCCATCGATCGCTACCGGAACCTTTGCGACCTTTTAGACCGCGTTACCGCGTCGGGCCCGATCGATTTCGAGCCTGAGATCGATCGCCTACGTGAGCACATCAACTTTACCGATGCCGAGCGAGAAGTTGTGGCAAAAATTTTTCGCCGCGGCTTCGAGGCCGCTTTGCAAAAGGGTGATCAGCATAAAACCTGGGCGTACCAAAGGCTGCTGCGGCGCCTGTTGGTTGGCCAACCGCTGGATTGTCCGATACTAGGGGACAATCCTTACGCGATGCTCAGTCAGCCGAAGGACCGTCTTCCTGGCTCCAGCAGCGAGGCGCAGGCAATCCGAGGGATGTTTGCTAACGAGGAAGGTGGCAATGATCGGACCTTGGGCGAGCTAGCTCGCGGTAGCGCCATCAAGAGGTCGGGGTCGGGCCCGCGTCGGCTTTTCTATGCCGTGGCGATCAATCTTGTTGCCGTCTTGCTATGGCTCGGACCGCTAAACACCAAAATCCCCGACCGCGCCAACGCGCAGCGCCACGGGGAGACAGCGCCGGCTGTGGCAATAGCGGAAAAATCCGCAAGCGCGCCGCCTTCTTCAGGAACCGGCGAATTGGCGATTCGTATGCCCCTGCCGATAGGCGAGCGGGAAAGCGATAGTAAGGCACCTGCAAGGGAAGCCACAGCGGGCGGGCCGGGCGAGTCGCGCCGCGTGCCCGAAGCTTCGGCGCCGGCCACCGTTGTGGTCAGCGCCGTTAAAACTCGCCCGGCGAAACCGGCGTTTCCAGCTCCCGGCACCGTGCTACAAGCGGCCCATGAAATCGGCCTCAGGAGTGAGCCGCAACATAGTGCACCCAAGGGAGAAGCCATTGAGCCGGGAGCGCGACTGGTTGTAATCGGGGAAGCGGGAAGTTGGTTGAAAGTGCGCTGTGAAAAAGATGGCTCGACTGGCTATGTGCGCAGGGAATTCGTCGAACCGATCCTACCGGAAAGCTAAAAAGCCCCGGCTGCAACACAACCGGGGCTCTTGTTACGAAAAGTTTTTTTGACTTAACGAGGCTTGCGCGTACCTAGGCCGGCCAAGGCTAAGAAACCCAGCATCACCAAGGTCGCGGCGGCTGGCTCCGGCACGCCTTGAACTCTCGCGATTGGCTCGCTGTAGATAAAATCGTCCATTACGACCACATCGATATTGTCTACTGCGCTGTCATTGGCGTTGGCGCCAAGCGCGGTATTGCCACTTGTGATTCGGACTCGCCCGATCTGCTCGCCCGCGTTAAAGGCTACTCCCGCGAAGGAAAGACTTGCGGTGCTGGTGCTGCCAGCGGGCACAAAAACACTCGTCAGCAGGTTGTTGTTGGCATCGAAATAATCGATCTTGGTGATGTTGTTCAGATCGACATCACTGAATACTGCGCCAAAAGCACTTACTGTCGCCGGGGTTGCGCCGCTGGTTCCCGGAATGAAAAACGTCGTATCGGTGATGGTGCTGCCGTTTGCGGTAAATAGCCGCTGCTGACTAAATACACCAAACGCGGTCGAATAGTTTGCATTGCTAAATTGGGTCGCTAGTCCGCTCGGTGGCGCCTGGGTAAAACCGGTTCCGGGTGTCGTAAACAACGCGCCGCGAATATTTTGGAACCCATTAAAAGGAGTTCCTGATACGGTGGTCGCTGCGCCGCCGCCGTCCCAATTGATCTCGCGCCGTCCGCCGGCCAGAGGCCCAGGAGTGTTGCCGTTGTTGGGATTGCCTACCGCTGTACGGAAATTGTCCACAGTTGTTTGAATCGAGGCCGTAGTATTGTCGCCGCCTACCGAAAAAGTGATGGGCGCGGCCAGCGCGTTTAATGGCAATAACGCAACTGTGCTTGACAGCGTCGCCGCTCGTGCAAAATCAATAAATGCTCTCTTCATGTTGTCCTCCTTGCAGTTTTGGTGACGGTTTTTCAGTGGCTACACTGAGAACTTTGGCTAGTTTTGATGTGAAATGACGCTTTATAGAAAGAATTGAGCAAAAAGGGTGCCCGAGCCCCGTCTTTGTAAGAATGCTGCAATTCTCAGTTGTTAGACTGATTCTCGTCGGTGCGAAAAAACTGCATTTTTGTAAACAAATTGAACAGATTCTCTAGGCAGAAACTCCTAGTTGCGAATTGTTCGTGAGTCTCTAGTGTCTTAGCTAGGCTGTGAGAGTGTAAACGAACCTTACATGTGATCTTCTATGGTTTGCCACCAAGGTTTTTCTTGACCGTTGCGAACCGGCTTTGATATGCAGCTGCCATGCTCATCCTAAGCAACGAAGAAATCGAATCGTTTCTGTCGATCAAAACCTGTATCGATGCCTTAGAAAAAACTTACAAGAGCTGGCAGCAGGGCAAGGCCATCAATCGGCCGCGCACCGATCTGGTTTTGCCCTCTCCTAGTGAAGCCGGGGTCTACGCATTTAAGTCCATGGAAGCGGGGCTTTACGATCCGCCCATCGTCGCCATGCGCATCAACTCCGACATCATTCGCTGGAATCAGACCGGCAACCGCATCATCAAAACCAAAATTGCCGCAGCGCCGGGAAACAAATATGTCGGTGTGGTGATGCTGTTTTCGACCGTCACCGGCGAGCCGTTGGCGATGTTTCCCGACGGTGTGGTGCAGCGCATGCGTGTGGCGTCGAGCAGCGCGCTGGCGGCGCGTTTCCTGGCGCGCGAAGACTCGCAGACCATGGCGCTCTTCGGATCCGGGTGGCAGGCCGGCAGTCATGTGCCGGCCATGTGCGCGGTGCGCCCGCTCAAACGCATCAACGTTTTTAGCCCGACCAAGGCCAACCGCGAAGCGTTTGTAAAAGAAGTCCAAGCGAGAGTTTCCGCCGAAGTGGTCGCGGTCGACAGTCCTGCGGCGGCGATTCACAACGCCGATATCATCGCCGCGACCACCAACTCGCTGTCGCGCGTGGTCGATCCGGCCTGGGTCAAGCCCGGCATCCACTTCACCTGTGTGCGCGTGCCGGAGTTGGGCGACGAGACCATTCGCAAGATGGACCGCTTGGTGATTCACGCCCATCAGCACGCGCCGGAAAATTACATCGCCGGCTTCGGCGACGAAGGCATCCACGCCCACGATGCCATCGACATTATTAAGAAGGGCCCGGAGAAGGCCCACGAGGTGGAAGTCGAACAACCGTTCTGGCTGGCCGCACCCGAGCTGCGCGATCTCTGCGTTGGGAAAGCGCAAGGGCGCGCCAATGCGAAAGAGTCGACCTGTTTTCTCAACAACATTGGCATTGGGCTGCAATTCGCTGCCGTCGGTGCTGCTGTGCTTGAAGAAGCAAAAGCCAAAGGCGTCGGTCATCAGATTCCCACCGATTGGTTCTTGGAAACCGTCCATCCGTAATCAACGACCGAGGATTGCTCCGATGCCTGTTGTGAAAGCCCTGTTCGTCGCTCTATTCGTCATTGGCTTTTTGGCCGGCAGTGTGCGAGCGCAGGACAAACCGAAGGTTTATTACGGTTCTTCGAGCAAAACTTTTGGCTACGGCTCGCTGTGGATCGCGGCGAAAAAAGGCTTCCTCGATCAGCAAGGATACGTCGATCAGAGTTATCTGAACGACGCGATCAAAGACCTGCCGCGGCGTTGACGGTCCAGCCAAGTCGCCCTAGTTTTTCACGCGCCGTAGGGCGCGCAGTGCGTTTTGTTCTAGCTGGCGCACCCTCTCGCGGATGATATTGAACATCTGTCCGACCTCTTCGAGCGTGTACTCGCTCGAGCCCGATACCGAAACGGCGCGTTAACACGACGCTCAAGCGCGGGCGCAAAATCCCTATCCCTTTTTATCGCTTTCTTGAATCCTCTGACTTCGTCGCTCTCCATCGCGATGACATCCGGCTGCGGTACACGTTTGTCTTCAAGGAAATCGCCTAAGACGGAAGCATCGTCGAAAACCGGTGTGTCCGATGATAGCGGTTCGCCGTGGCTTTGGAGAAGGCCGATGATTTCTTTGATCGGCTGTTTTGCCTCTGTGGCGGGTCACGCCCGGATCTTCGCTTGAAATCTTTGGCGAGCCTTAGGATTTTTTTGCGCGCCTCGACCCGATGGGTTGGAATGCGAATGGTTTGGGCTGTTTCGATGAGTGCTCGCGCAATCGACTGGCGAATCCACCACAGGGCATCAGTGCTAAAACGAAAACCGTAGCCGTGCCGGGAAATTCACACAGTCAACGCCATCCTCGTAACCATCGGCGGCCGTCTTTCAAGTCGCGCCAATCGACTTCGACGAGCCGTTTGGTGTGCACCGCTTCCAGGAGGCAAGCGTAGGTAGCATCGCCTTTGTGCAACACATCCTTGGCGAGGAAGTGCTTTTCGCTATCGAGCGGAGCGACGGCGGTCCACTTGCTCAGGAAGAAATGCTTTGAGATCGGTCGGTTTTGAGTCGCTTTTTTCATGCCAAATCTCTCAAAGGGCTTGAAACAGCCAAGTTTTATTGTTTGTTATTTATAACATAAGAACATTTAAGATAAATATACTTAACTTGCACAGAGGGGGGTGAATTAATGAGCTATGGCAGTGACCAGTTCACAGCAGAGAAATCACTATTCCTTCTGATGGACTACCAAATCGGCGCCATGGAGATGATGCCGGGAATCGATTGGCCGTCGGTACGGCGAAATGTCGTAACCCTTGCGAAGACCGCCAATGCTTTAAAAGTTCCGGTGGTTGTAACGAGTTGTCAAGAAGATCAAGTTCAAGGGGCGATGATGCCGGAGTTGGAAGACGCTATCCCTGATGCTTTCAACGGTCGGATCCGTCGGACGGGGATCATCAATGCCTGGGACGATCCGCGTGTCCTGGCAGCGGTGCGTGCCTCGGGGCGCCTTCAGGTGGTGATGGCGGGCATTACATTCGAGACTTGTCTGATTCACCCGGCGACCAGCGCGGTCCGTCAAGGCTATGAAGTCCAAGCCGTCATGGATGCCGCGGGTATGTGGTCCGCTGTGGCGCAACGGGTGGCACAACGGCGCATGGAACGCGGCGCCGTAGTCCTGACAACGACACACACAATTATCGCAGAGCTAGCGCAGGACTGGAGTCGAGCGGGAGGAGCTGACGTTAAGGCTCTTTTGTAGGCGTCAACAAAAAGCAGCGCCGCCTCGCTAAGATTATTTCAAAAATTACCTGAAGGTGTTTGAACTAGGATAAAGAGAAGGCATGCAAATGTTCTTACCCGGGATTTTGAAAAATCTTTAACCGATTTGAAACCGAATGAAAGAATACTTCTAACGGGCGCGACCGGCTATGTCGGCGGGCGCTTGTTACGCGCCTTGGAGAGCTTCGGACAGCCGCTACGCTGTCTCGCGCGCAGCCCGGAGCGTTTGCAGGGCCGGGTGGTGTCCTCCACTGAAATTGTCACGGGCGATTGCTTGAATGCGGATTCCTTGAAAGTCGCAATGGTGGGAATTCATACGGCCTATTATCTGGTCCACTCGATGGGTGACGCGGCTTCGTTTGAAGAAAAGGACAAGCAGGCCGCGCTCAACTTTGCTCGCGCCGCCGAGGCCGCGGGGATTCAGCGAATTATCTATCTTGGCGGACTAGGCGAAGGTTTGCTTTCCCCTCATTTAAGAAGCCGCCAAGAGGTTGGCGAAATACTGCGCTCGGCAAAAATCCCGGTCCTCGAATTTCGCGCCTCGATCGTGATTGGCTCGGGGAGTCTTTCCTTCGAAATCATCCGCGCCTTGGTCGAACGCTTGCCGGTCATGATTTGCCCGCGCTGGGTCGCCATGGAGGCGCAGCCCATCGGCATCGAAGATCTGGTTGCTTACCTGGTCCTCGCGCTGGACTTGCCTGTCGATGAAAGTCGCGTGATCGAAATCGGCGGTCCGGACCGGGTTTCCTACCGTGACATCATGACCGAGTATGCGCGTCAGCGTGGGCTCAAGCGTTGGATGATCTCAGTGCCAGTACTGACGCCAAGACCGTCCAGTTTGTGGTTGGGCTTGGTCACCCCCGTTTATGCCCGCGTCGGCCGCAAGCTGATTGACAGCATCCGCAACCAGACGGTGGTTAACGATCCCGCGGCGCTGAATTTGTTTGCGCTCGAGCCGATGGGTTTGCACGCAATGATCGAGCGCGCCATTCAAAACGAAGACCACGAATTTGCCGCGACGCGGTGGTCCGACGCGTTGTCGTCGGCGGGTCTGCGAGAGTCCTGGGGTGGGGCGCGCCTAGGCAATCGGATTATCGATTCGAGAACACAACTTGTGAAAGCTTCTGTGGAAAGCGCCTTCGCGCCGATTCGTCGTATCGGCGGCGCGCATGGTTGGTACTATGGCAACCGGCTTTGGCAAATTAGAGGATTCGTCGATCTTCTATGCGGCGGAGTCGGAACGCGCCGCGGCCGGCGCGATCCGGAGCAGTTGGCTGTGGGTGACGCGCTCGATTTTTGGCGCGTCGAGCAGTTCGAAATGAATCGCAAGCTGCGCCTGCGCGCCGAGATGAAATTGCCCGGACGGGCGTGGCTTGAATTTGCAGTCGAGCCGCGAGGATATTCCTCGCTGATTCGGCAGACCGCGATTTTCGATCCCCTGGGGCTGGGCGGTTTGGTTTACTGGTATGCACTTTATCCTGTGCACAAGCTAATCTTTGGGAAAATGCTGCGCCGGATCGGCACCATTGCCGAGTCGGGCGAAAAAAATTAGAGCGAGCTGCTGGATAATCCAATGGCAAAATTACTCGATCAATTTGCGACCGACGCTCGGATCACGGTTAGAAATGACGCCGCGCTCGATGACGCAGGGAGTTGCGTCCTCTATTGGATGCAGCGCGCCCAGCGCAGTTTCGATAACGCGGCGCTAAATTGCGCCATCGATGCCGCCAACGCGCTAGGCAAGCCAGCGGTGGTATTCTTTCGCCTGCGCGCCGATGCGCACCACGCCAACTTGCGCCATTACCAGTTCATGCTCGCGGGGATCGCCGACATCGTTGCGGGATTGCGAAAACGGCGAGTCGGCTTCGTCCTCAGTCGTGATCCGGACCATGATATTTATAAGTTCTGTGCGCTCGCTAAACCTTGCCTGGTGATCAGCGAAGAGAACCCCTTGCGCAGCGCGGAAGCCGGCAGGCGCCATGCGGCGGGCAAGATGACGGTGCCATTCTGGACCGTCGATGCCGATGTGATCGTGCCGACTCGACTGCTGGGCAAGGAACACTACGCGGCACGCACGATTCGGCCGAAAATACACGCGCTGTTGCCGCAATTTCTGAAGCCGCTCTCTAATCCATCGGCCCGACAGCGTTGGATTCCACACCAAGGAGTCGAGTCCATAGATCCACTGACGGTTTCACTCGACGGCATGACGATCGATCGCTCGGTCTCGGCGGCGGCAGGTTTGGCCGGCGGCGAGTCTCAGGCGAAAAAAACGCTAGAGCGATTCCTGCAGCGGCGGCTCAAGGGCTACGCGACCCAGCGCAACCATCCCGACATCGACGGCACGAGCCAGTTATCCCCCTATCTTCATTTCGGCCAGATCGGGCCGCATCATGTGGCTCTGGCGGTACGCGAAGCCAAGGCGCCCGAAATCGATCGCAGGGCGTTTCTCGAAGAATTCATCGTGCGGCGCGAGCTGGCGGTCAACTTCGTTCGTTTCAATCCAAAGTATGACAGCTTCGATGCGAGCGAGCCGTGGGCCGATCGGACTTTGCGCCAGCATGCGAGCGACGCGCGACAATACGTTTATTCAGAAAAGCAGCTGGAAAACGCCGAGACACACGATCCGCTCTGGAATGCGGCGCAAAAGCAGATGGTGTTAACCGGCTGGATGCATGGCTACCTGCGCATGTACTGGGCGAAAAAAATTCTTGAATGGAGCCCATCGCCGGCGCAAGCATTCGAAATCGCGGTGCGCCTCAACGACCGCTACGAGTTGGATGGCCGCGATCCCAACGGCTACGCTGGTATCGCCTGGGCCATTGTTGGGAAACATGACCGAGCGTGGGGACCGGAACGGCAGGTGTACGGCAAGATTCGCTACATGTCCTACGCCAGCACTTCGCGCAAATTCGACAGCAAGGCCTATATCGCGCGTATCGCCGCGCACGAAAGAGGGGGGAGGGCGGAAGTCTAGTTTGCGTATTGCGCTAGTTCCGGTTGGTTAGTCACGGAATATGACACATAGGCAATCAATGGCTCTTTGGATTGAGGTTGAATTTCGTTCTGATCCGCAGGGACTCAGGCAATCAGTTCAATTGCATTCCCCAAAGTATTTTGCTGACAAGAAGAGTGGGTGATTTGAAAAGAGCTATACATGCCGAGGCGCTCGAAGCCCGGTCTTCGGGCCAAGACGATGCGCTCCTTCCCCTAGTGCCGTGGGTCGGTTCCGTCTTGCTCACCGAATCGAGCCAATGGGGCCAGGGCATTGAGCGCTCGTTAAGGGAGGTCATCGCCCTAGAACTGACCGAAGCCGTCTTCGAGGAGTTCGATATGAATCGCGACTTACACTTGGGATGGGAAGGATACACCCTTCTCCTGGCGAGGCTCGACCAACTGGGCGGAATCGACCGTGCAATCGGCCCTCAGGAAATTCGAAATTTCGTCCTTGGCGAATTACCGAGGGCCGTCCCATGAGCGTATCTTCGCCGAGTGGCCGCCCCCGAGTCGCGATCATCGGAGCCGGAATCTCCGGCTTGGGCTGCGCGTGGCGCCTTCAAGACCGCTGCGAGGTCACGATCTACGAGAAGGATGCGCGCCTCGGCGGCCACGCACACACGGTGGACGCGGGAGCGGCACGCGTGGACACCGGGTTCATCGTCTTCAACGAGCGGACCTATCCACGCTTCACTCGCCTACTCAAGGAACTCGGCGTGCCTTCCCGCCCAACCACGATGGGGTTGAGCGTGAGGGACGACGCGGCGGGGCTCGAATATTGCCGAGAGACCCTGCGCACCGTCTTCAGCCAACTGCGCAACCTGGTGCGACCCTCTTTTTGGAGGATGCTTAGAGAGTCGCTGCGCTTCAACCGACTGGCGGCTCGCATTGCCCAAGCGACTTCCTCCGAAGGCGAATCATTGTCACAGTTCTTGGCTCGCGAAGGATTCTCCGAAACCTTCGCCCGCCACTATCTGCATCCGTTAGTGGCCTCGATTTGGTCAGCTGACCGCGCGGCCGTTGACGAGATGCCCATCGAGTTCGTCGCCCGCTTCTTCGAAAACCATGGTTTCTTAAAGTTCCGCAAACAACCACCTTGGCGGGTCGTCGAAGGAGGTTCGAGCACCTACGTGCGAGCCTTGGCTTCTCGGCTGAAAGCCACGATCCTACCTGGCTGCGCCGTTCAGTCGGTGAGGCGCCTAGCGAACTGCATCGAAGTCCGAACCGAGCGAGGTTCCGTTGAGCATCACGACTTCGTCGTTTTCGCCACCCATAGCGACGAGACCCTGGCCATGCTGTCGGATCCATCGCCCGAGGAGCGGTCAATCCTTGGCGCCATCCGTTACGGGAACAACACGGTGACATTGCACACGGACACCTCGGTCCTGCCGCGCAACCGTTTGGCTTGGGCGAGCTGGAATTACTGGCTTGCCGCCGATCGCCCGGAAGGGCTGATCACCTACCACATGAATACGGTCCAAGAGTTCGACAGCGAGGTCGAATACTTGGTAAGCCTCAACGCCCAGAGTTCGGGTGTGTTCTTCGCCCCCTCCAAGATCCTCTGCACGATCGAATACCGGCATCCCATTTTCGACGCCGCTGCGCGCGCGGCTCAGAAGGAGCGCATGGAGATCTTCGGTCGAAGGAGAACTTACTACTGCGGCGCTTATTGGAGCAATGGATTTCACGAAGACGGGCTTCGGAGCGCCGAAGAGGCTTCGGAAGCACTCTTGAAGGAACTGGACCATGAACACGACGATCGCCTACCTGGACATACCGCGCCCGACCCGGTTGTCAGGCCTCTGCAGAAGTTTCGTGCATCGCAGGTTGGCTAAATTACGCACGCTCCACTTGGAGTTCGAAGACGCCTGGGGCGTCACACACTTCGGAAACAAGGCCATTCCGCCGATTTCCGTTAAGGTTGTAAACCCTCGCTTCTACGTTCGTCTCGTGTTCTTCGGGCATCTGGGTGCAGCCGACTCCTTCGTATCGGCGGACGTCGAGTGCGATAGGCTCATCGATTTGCTCCGGGGCCTGCTTCGCGATACCGAGGTTTGTGAGCGCTTGGACGCGTCGCGTCCAATGCTCGTTCGATGGGGGTTACGCCTCTGCCATCGGCTTCGTTCGAATACGCGTTCGGGCAGCCGACGCAATATTCACGAACACTACGACCTGGGGAACGAGTTCTTCCGGATTTTCCTTGATACCACGCTTTCGTACTCCTGCGCTTGGTTCGAAACAGCCGAGATCTCGCTGGAGAAGGCCTCTCTGGCGAAGATCGACAAGCTGCTCGAGAAGCTCGAGCTCCGTCCCACCGATCACTTGCTGGAGATCGGCTGCGGCTGGGGTGCCTTGGCGGTTCGCGCCGCCGAAACCACCGGCTGCCGAGTCACCGCAGTCACGATCTCGCGAGAGCAGTTCGCCCTAGCGAACGCGCGCGCCAAGGCCAGCTCGGCCGCCGATCGCATCGAGATTCTTCTCAAGGATTACCGTGACGTCACAGGTCGTTACGATAAAGCCGTCTCGGTCGAAATGATCGAGGCCGTGGGCCACCGCTTCTATGAAACGTACTTCGGCCAGCTTAGCCGCCTGCTGAAGCCCGACGGGATTCTCGCCATTCAAGTCATCACGCATCCCGATCAGGACAACGTACGCCGCCGTAAGGAAGTCGACTTCATACAGGCCCGCATTTTTCCGGGCAGCGATCTGGCGACGCTAGGCTCGATTCAGCGAGCGATCCAACGCGCCACGGATCTATCTCTTTCGGACATGGAAGACTTCACCCACCACTACGCGCGAACGCTGCGCTGCTGGCACGACACGTTCGTCTCGAAGCTTGCTGAAGTGAAGGCTCTGGGATTCCCCGAAGAGTTCTTTCGCACTTGGATTTATTATTTCGTTTATTGCGAAGCGGGGTTCGCGGAACGCCACATCGGTTGCTCGCAGCTCGTCTTTAGAAAGCCCGGGTGGCGTCCCTCTCAGCAACAAGGAGTCCAAGCGTGAGGCCTGCCCGAAATGTCGCGATCGCTGCGGCTGCGCCATGTTATGCCGAGCTGCAAGGCGTCCCGTGTTTCTCAAGCGCAGCGCGATTCTCTGGCGCCTGACCGCCCCTCAAAATTTTCCCAGCTATATGTCAAACTTAATCAACGCTAACGCGTCAGCCAGCACGTTTTATGCTAGTTGGGCTGCGCTGGTGACTACGATTGGGGGCCCGACGAGCAATGATACGAATCGCTCGCTGATTGGTTGCCTTAGTCCGAACCTGGGGTTGCGACTCTTTTCCAAACCTCAACGATCTTGGTCGGTTTGCTCCTTGTGAGTTCTTTGGGCTGAATGTTGACCGCGCCGCAGCGAACGCAGCGCGTTTTGCTCGAGCTGGCGCACGCGCTCTCGTGTTAGGTTAAACATTTCTCCGACTTCTTCGAGGGTGTATTCGCGCTCCAGCCCGATGCCAAAACGACGGCTTATGATCACGTTTTGGCGCGGCCCGAGAATGCCAAGGGCTTTCTTGAATTCACGGATCTCTTCGCTCTCAAACGCAACCGCATCTGGCCTTGGCGTGGTTTTGTCCTCAAGGAAATCTCCCAGAACTGTATCATCCTCGAATACTGGAGTCTCCAGTGACAAAGGTTCTCCCTGGCCTTGCAGAAAACCAACGATCTCTTCCAACGACAATCCTGTGTCATGGGCCAATTCTTCTAAACTGGGCTCATGGCCACACCTGCGGCGAAACTCCCTAGCGTTGCGTAGAATTTTGTTTCGCGATTCGATCCGGTGGGTTGGAATTCGAATCATATGACCGGTTTCGACAATCGCGCGAGTGATTGATTGGCGAATCCACCACATCGCATACGTGCCAAAGCGGAAGCCGTAGCTATGATCGAACTTTTCGACCGCGCGCATGAGCCCAAGATTACCCTCTTGAATCAAATCCAGGAAACTGAGTCCGCGGTTTAGGTAGGCCTTGGCCACACTCACCACAAGACGTAAATTTGACTCGGTCAGCTGTTTTTTGGCTGCTGCCGCCATATTCTCGCCTGCACGGATTTTTTGGTTGAGAGGAATAAGTTCTTTCACTGAGAGGCCAAGACTTTTTTCAAGCTCTCGGGCTAGAGCCGCCGCACCTCCGCCCGTGGCGGCCAGAGAGAGTAGGCGCTCGCTTTGCTCCTTAATTTCGCGCACGATCTCTGCCAAACGCCCGGAGGAAAAACCGACCGCGTCGATTGAGTCAATGATTTTTGCAGTAGTCCGAGCCTTTGGATCAAAGCCATTTCCCCGGCTTTTCGTTGACTTTCTTGTCTTACCCTCTGTCTGTCTCAGTGCTTTTGCCAATCCGCTCAATGCTCGCATTTGTCTTAAGAAGTTCTTGCGGTCCAATTGGGGATTGGCTGGTTGAACCTCCTCGTTTGGAGGCTCTAGCACTTGTGCTACCTCCAATTCCCCCTGCGCCACTGCCTGGCCCAATTCGAGTAATTTATCGACGGCCAGCGGCACAGAGAATGTCGCCTCGAATATCGTCCTGCGTCCGGCTGCGATCTGTTTGGCAAGAAGGACTTCTTGCTCGCGCTTCAACAGCTTGATCTGGCCAATATCGCGCATATACAACGCGATCGGATTCAGCGCGCTGTCCGCATTTTCCTTTTCAAAATCCTCCGCCTCCTCGATATCGCTCTCGCTCGATGGCGACTCTCGCGGCGCCTTCTGAAGCTCCTCCAGATAGTTTTCGCTGAATTCTTCCGAGTTGCTTATTCCACCTCGCCACTCATGCGGTTTATCTAGGAACTTCATTCGCCGCTCCTTGGTTCAATGCATTAATGCGGTTCCCTTACCACCGAACTTAACGGTGATAAGCTCTGCTTTCATGTGTTCTGTTGTGCCTACCACGCAGCAACGCAAGCGTAATGCCAGTCTGACGATGGCATTATTCCTGTTGCTCAATTTGGAGATAATCGTTTGCAATGAAGTAGCTGAGGGCTGTTGCTTTCGAGCGGAATCCCGCTGGCGAGGTTTGCGAAGCGACTCACTTGAGACAGCCGGGAGACAGTCACTGAGACGCCCGGTTGTGTCATCCTAAAGCCTTTTCTCAGACACAGCGCAAAAAAGTCTGAATTGGTCCTGCATAAATTGATATCGCGGCCACAGAACATGGCTGGCATCGGCATTGCTATTATCGACGGCAGTTCGCTTACAAAATTAAAGTTCACGGACGAGGAGGGGCAAATGTCGAATTTAAACTGGAGCAAAGCGCTATTCTGCCTTGCCGCGCTGATCTCTTTCTTCTTGTCAGTTTATCTATGGTTCTCTGGGCAAAAGCAGGAAGGTATTTTTGTCGGCCTCTGGGTGCCATCGATTCTCTCTCTAGGAGCAATGCTGGTCGCCGGAAGGGGGGCAAAGTCATGAGCGATATCGAGATCTTCATTGCTGGCTGTATCGTGACTGTAGTTTGGGGTCTGGCTATCGGTTTCCTAATCTGGGGCGAGACGAAAGATGTGTAGGACTTGTTTCTGCCTCCTTGAAAGGTTCTGCGACAGGCGGTCGATCAGGTGTGCGAGCAAGTTAGGGACTTGCTGAACAGCTAAGCTTTTATCTACATAAGCTATGTAACAAGGTTTGTCGATGGCACGCAAAGTATTGATTTATGGCGGCTCGGGGGGTATCGGTTCTGCCACCGCAAGATTTCTTCGAGCGCGTGGGTACGATATCCATTTGACGGGGCGGAACCGAGACAAGTTATCAACCCTAGCGGCCGAGCTTGGAGCTAGCTTCACGACCGGCGAGGTGTCGGACACCTCGCTCTATTCCCGCGTGACTGAAGCGGCGGGAGAGCCTTTGGCCGGTCTCGTTTATGCCGCTGGCACGATTAACTTGCGCAGCCTCCAACGTCTTACCGAGAACGATTTCTTGAATGATTTCCGGGTCAATGCAATGGCTGGCGCGCTCGCGGTTCAGGCGGCTTTGCCGGCGCTCAAAAAGAGCCCGGAAGTAGCTGCGGTAGTTCTTTTCTCCAGTGTTGCGGCCCTCCAGGGATTTCCACTTCATGCTTCGATGAGTATGGCGAAGGGAGCCGTGGCAGGGTTGACTCTGGCGCTGGCGGCTGAATTTGCTCCCAAGGTGCGCGTCAATGCTATCGCGCCCTCGCTGACGCGTACTGACCTTACGGCGGGTCTCTTAGCAAACGACAAGATCGCCTCGTCAATCGCTGGGTTGCACGCCTTGCAGCGACTCGGCACAGCCAACGACATGGCGCCGCTCGCAGGGTTTCTGCTTTCTCGAGAGGCAGACTGGATTACCGGACAGATTATCAATGTAGACGGCGGCCGCTCGACGCTGCGTAGCAGTAGCTGATACGCTGATGGCATCGCTGGGCAAAGGATTCGCCAAAGCTGCGGCTACACTTTTGTTGGCAATAATTGAACGACAATAGACGCAAAATGAGTTGCGGATCGGAGCAAGGCCGTGACTCAAAACCGCTCAAACTAGGATTGGACGCAGCAACATGAAGACTCTGAGGCTGGTTCTGGGCGATCAACTCAGTCGCTCGCTGAGCGCTTTGCGTGACATCGATTGCGCCAGCGATGTCGTGCTGATGGCGGAAGTGGGCGATGAAGCAACGTATGTGCGGCATCATAAGCAAAAGATCGTTCTGGTGCTCTCGGCGATGCGCCATTTTGCCCAATCGCTTCGCGCCGAGGGAGTTTCCGTTGACTACGTCCGGCTTGCCGACGAAGGCAATTCCAACTCGTTAACAGGCGAACTGCAGCTGGCGCTGTCACGCCACAGCGTCGAGCGGATCATTGTAACGGAGCCCGGAGAGTGGCGGGTATGGAAAACCATGGAAAGCTGGGTAGAAACATGCGGCATACCCGTCGAGATCCGCGACGATGATCGGTTCCTCTGTTCGCGCAGCGAATTCGCAGACTGGGCTAAGGGACGCAAGAGCTTGCGGATGGAGTTCTTCTACCGCTATATGCGCCGGAAAACGGGGTGGCTGATGAACGGCGATGAACCTGAAGGCGGGCAGTGGAATTATGACCCGCAGAACCGCAAGGCGTTGCCGCGAAATATGAGAGTGCCGGCCCGACAACACTTCGCCCCAGATGCGATAACCCGCGATGTCATGACGCTGGTCGAGGACCGTTTTGCCGATCATTTCGGCGCAATGGATGTCTTCGGCTGGGGCGTGACGCGGCGGCACGCGCTTGCAGCGCTACAGTACTTCATGGCCAACTGCCTGCGCCAATTTGGCGATTACCAGGATGCGATGAAAGCCGGCAGCGATTATCTATTCCATGCCGTATTGTCACCCTACCTCAACATCGGCTTGTTGTCGGCCAGAGAGACCTGCGAAGCCGCCCTTCAGGCGCACAAAAAACAAGCCGTGCCGCTGCCGGCTCTTGAGGGTTTTATCCGTCAGATTTTGGGCTGGCGCGAGTATATCCGTGGTGTTTATTGGACACAGATGCCGGCCTATCAACAAAGCAACTTTCTAAAAGCGAATCGGCCTCTACCGGATTTTTATTGGACCGCGGAGACGACAATGGAGTGCCTGCGCGAGACCCTTGAGGCCACTCGGCGCAACGCCTACGCGCATCACATTCAGCGGCTGATGATCGCCGGTAATTTCGCCCTACTGGCCGGCATTTCCCCGGCGCAAGTCGAAGAGTGGTATCTCAGAGTTTATGTTGACGCCTTCGAGTGGGTGGAGCTGCCGAATACCCACGGCATGGCGCTCTTCGCCGACGGCGGCATTTTAGCATCGAAGCCTTATGCCGCTTCCGGCGCTTACATTAATCGCATGTCAGATTATTGCAGCGGCTGTGCCTACGACCCGAAGATCAAGCTGGGCCCCCGAGCCTGTCCATTCAATTACCTCTATTGGAACTTCTTGATCGTCAATCAAACGCGACTTCGGAAGAATCCGCGCATGGCTATGCCCTATTTGACATTGGAGCGCATGAACGACGAACACCGGGGACTGGTGGCACAACAGGCCCGCGAGTTTTTGGCGAAATTATAAATTACCGATGGCTGGCTCGGTGCTATTGCTTCGCTTTGTGGCTTAAAGCCGGTGGAATCGGTCTGATTAATTGGCCAAGGCCAAACAAAGCTCGGGCTGCGATAAGACCCGCCTGTTTTATCTACCCTAGGATAACGTGCGTCTCATCAGTGACAGCCATGAGACAGACGATGAGACGTTTTGTTGTGTCACAATCAAAGCCAATGCTTTTGCCAATAACCTCTGATTTGCTCATAGAATCGATAGGCGCAACGGGCTTGACGATTCGATTACCGGCACGGCGTGACGAAGCAAGCGTGCGAGGTTGACGCTAGTCGGCCGAGCCTCAAGAGCCGGTCCGGAAATCTTCACCTGCTCGAAGCCAAACGCCGCAGTCGAAGATGAGGTTAGAACTAGCCGGATCATTGGGTTACCGATACGGCAAATTTCAGCAGAGAGCTTTCAATGGTTTTCCAAGCAACCTGTTGCGGATCGATCAGGTCATGTGTTGCATCGACGTGCTGACACAAAGGGCGGTTCGGCAAGCGACTGAGCAAAATAGACGTGTATTCGGGACGAACGACTTTGTCTTGCGCCCCCTGGATGATCAAGGTTGGCACGTTGATCCGCGAAGCCCTTTGGTAAGCGCTGCGACCGAGTTTATGGACTTGCGCAATCGATTTTGAGGACAGGGTAATTCGCCGAAGCGCTTGTTGGGTTTGCGGATTATCCAAATCGATATTTTGAAACATTCTGAGGATTGGTTGGCGAACTTCCCTGGCGGTAAAGTCGGCATGCTTGAGTGGTGTTACGTGTCGAAAGAGCACTCGGATGAAGGGCCAGAGAATTCTTAACCAGCCTTCGCCAAAACTCCAAAAGGGCGCCAGAAGAATCAGACCAGCCAAGCGCTGTTCCAAAGCCGTATGAAGCGCTAAAGCACCTCCCATTGAGTACCCGATCAAGATGACCGTCCGGTGCCGCTTTTTTACTTCGTCGACGGTCCGCTTTGCGGTTTGGGTCCAATCCTTAAAGCTCCGTTCTTCCAGAGTGGCGATGTCTGCGCCCAGGCCCGGAAGCATTACGCCGTGGACGGTCCAGCCTGCTTTCCATAGAACCGTTCCGAGCGGACGCATTTCGGCGGGCGTTCCAGGAAAGCCGTGAAAAAGCACAGCGGCATGATCGCCGGCTTGCCAGCTGAAGGATTTGTGTTCGTCACCGTCATACGGTTTGGGCAGGTTCAGTCCGGTCATTGAATGCATCAGAGCGCAGTGTTTGACTGCAGCGTCATATTTACAGCAAAAGCAATCAGACTCAATGTTGACCAATGTCTCCCGCCACTGGGCGGACCATGAGGTTTAGCCGAAACCCCAGCGCTAAGGTTGACACAGCGTCGAGACGTAATTGAAACACAGTGCGTCTCAAGTTGTTTCAGCAAATCTGCGGTTCGAAAGTTTCGGCACAAATAAAGCAAACAAATTGGGCGCGGTATAGGGTCGGTGTGATTTGGCACCGGAGTTGCTGTGAACGTTATTTAAGTTTTCGACTACAATTAGGAGGAAGTACATATGGATACATTGATTATGGCAAGCCAGGTTGTTGTGGGTTTAGGGTTGCTTAACGTTTGGTTGCTTCGCTTCAGTAGGAGTACGCCTTGGCGCGGTGGCCATGCGAAAAATATGCGCGAGGAGTTTGCTGTTTATGGCTTACCGTCATGGCTGATGTGGACGGTCGGATTCATGAAAGTATCGCTCGCGCTGTTATTGCTTGCTGGTTTGTGGGTTCCGGGTCTGGCCAAACCTGCGGCGCTTGGAATTATGGTTCTTATGCTCGGGGCGCTGTCTATGCATTTAAAGATTAGCGACCCGTGGAAACGATCCGTGCCAGCCTTAGCACTTCTCATGCTTTCGGTTGTGATCGCTCTCGGCGCGATAGCCTAAGGTCAAGGTTAGCGGCACAGTTGGTGCGGGTGGTCAGTGTGCAGTTGGGTAGTGGAGGCTTGTGCAAGATTCAGACAAAATTCAGATTGTACAATTTTATTAACCGGTGGCAGTAGCAACTTAAACTAAATTGGCATGAACGGGGAAAAAGCCCCAGCTTAAAGTTGGACCAAAACGACCGGAACCCTAACCGTCAACGCATTTATTAAACGCGAAATGCCTGAGCTGAGCCGACGGCCAGTTAAATGCGGCGCCAAGGTCGGTTGATTTCAATCGTCGCAAAGACTAACCCCCCGCTCGACGAGCGGTCGCGATCTTTGCAAGCGCTCGACCGGTCGTGTGGTTATCGCGCGCTGGCGGCGCGGCTGCTAGGCATCAGTCGGGCGGCTTATTATCGCCATCTGGCCGACCTCAAGATCGAACCGGAAAACCGCTAGCTTAGTTTTCTCTGTGACACAATCCTGAGACGGCGGCTGAGACAAATGACTGTCTCAGCCGACTTGCGAAAATTTCCTCGGCGTCGGGCCAACCGAAAAAAGTCCAGTCAAATCAGTGCCAAACGCATTTCTCGTGACTTGGCATTTGAGTTGCTCCGGAAGCTTGCGTGCGCAAAAAAAATTTAGGAGGAAAGAAGATGAATTCATTAAAGAGGGGCTTGCTGAGTTTGGCGCTGAGCTTAAGCATTGCAGGAGCGGCGACGGCTGAGTCGATGCCCGACAAAGATATCGTGGACACGGCGGTTTCAGCGGGTTCGTTCAAGACGCTGGTTGCGGCGGCGCAGGCAGCCGGTTTGGTCAGCGTGCTCAAGG
>VGTH01000066.1 GCA_016874755.1 Deltaproteobacteria bacterium
ACGAGGAAAACCCATGACACTGTGTCGATCGAAGTGGAACTCTGGAGGAGCGAAGGCATCAGCGCAGATCGTTCGGTTTGATTCGCCGATGCTTGGCATCTCTTCGACCTTTTCACTGCCATTCGCAGAGCAGGGCGACCGCCGGTCGCCCCTACAGGGCGGCATCGAAGCGGATATCTGTTGCCTTCGCTCCGGAAGAGTTTCACTTCGATCGCGTTGCAGCGATGAATAATCCGGGCTAATAGGGCCGGAACAGCTCAGAGTCCCAACCCCAGCAAGTTAATCGCGTTCTCGCCCAAAACTTTTTTCTTATTCTCTTTGGATATCTTCGTACTCTGTGCCACAGGTCCGGTCACTTGGCCGGGCTTGGACGAATCCCAATGCGGCGAATCGGTGGCCAGCACCAAGCGATCGCCGCCTAAATATTCCACCGCCCATTCGAACAGGCCGTCTTCGAAGGGTTCGCAACCAACAAAGACGCTCTCGTTGAAAATTTCACTCGGCTTGCGCTTCTGCCACGGCACCAAGTGCGGCAGTTTTTCCCAGTGCTCATCCATGCGCGACAGCCACCAAGGCATCTGCGATGCGCCAGTCTCCAGACAGATGATTTTCAAGTCGGGATGCTTCTCCATCACGCCGCCGCAGAGATACACCATCAAGCAGACCATGCTTTCGATCGTCCGCCCGACCATGTGCGAGAAGAAAAAATTATCCGCGAAGCGATCATGCCCCATCGAGCCCGTCTTGGTGTCGTGGAAAATGATCGGCGTCTTGGTTTTCTCCAGCTCGTCGAAGATCGGATCGAAGTGCGGGTCCCACCATTCTTTACCGGGGATCGGCGTGGCTTTGACGTTCAAAGCCTTGCTGCCCAGCTCGCGCGAGCGGTGCAGCTCTTTGATCGCTTCTTTGGGATCTTGCAGGGGAATGACGCCGGCCCACATGAGCCGGCCTTTCTGCTGCGAGGAGTACCAGTGCATGTAATTGTTCTGTGCGCGAGCGTATGCGGCGCCGAGCTCGGGATCGTCAACGAACCAGAGGATGTCCAGCGCAGGCGAGTTGGGCGACAGCACGGCGACGTCAATACCATCGAGATTCATGTTGCGCACGCGCCCTTCCGGCGTCAGGTCAGCGGGTGTTACCCATTCTAATTTCTCAGCCTTTTGTCGGCCGAGCTCCGAGCCGATCATGATCTGGTTGCCGACGAGGGTCTTGCGCCGCTCGTTGTCTTTGGTCGGCAACTTTTTTGGCAAGAACTCTTTGTACTTCGCTTCGATCGTCTGGTCCCAGCTATCGAGATCGCCCACTAAGTGGCTGTCGAGGTCGATGACTTTCATTCCGTCTATGGCCATGTCGAATTCCTCCCTCGCTTAGAAATTTATTTTGCCGGCGCCTTCGCGCCGAGGATCTGATCGAGATACCCGCTTTTTTCCAATTCCCGCAGATAGGTTTCGTCAATGATCTTTTCCAGATTGATCTGGGAAACCTTCGGATTGCGCTCTTTCATGAAGCGCTGGATATTTTTCAAGCCGTCGACGCCGACAAACGGCTTGCGCTCGACCCCAGTGACATAATCCTCCAAGCCATCGGCCGCCATCGCCGGATCGCGTAGCCCCAAACGCTTGGACAGGATTTCAAGGATCGAGCTTTTGTTCTGCGGATTGAGCACGTAGGCGTGCCCTTCAACGAGGCTCTTAACCACATTGCGAGCGGTGGCACCATGCGCGTTTAGGTAGTCGGCCTTCCCCACCAGGGCCGTACCGGTAAGCGCGATTTTATCCGGCTCGCCGGGCAGATAGTAGCCAGCGCGCCTAAGCTTACGGCTAAAGACGCCGGCTAACGCGGCGCCTTGAATTGTCCCGCCTTCGAGGGCCTGGCTGATCACCCGCTGATCGCCGAACGATGAAATAGATATCTTGTCGCGATCGATATTCAGGCCGATCTGTTCAAGAATTAACAGCGCCGACATCCAGCCGGTGCCGCCGATGCTGGTGACGCCAATGCGTTTTCCTTTGAGGTCGGCTGGCGTCTTAATCTCCGGGCGCGCTACCAATTCACTCTGCACCCGATTGGCAAAGGAGGCGAGCATGCGCATGTCCAAGCCACCCACGACGGCGCCGAGCGTTGCCGTGCCGCCGGTGTAGCCGAAATGGACATCGCCGGTGTTCAAAGAAGCGATCAACGTCGGTGAGCCGGGAATAAAAATCAATTGCGCATCGATGCCATTTTTAGCAAAGAAGCCGCGATCCTGCGCCGCCCAAAGGGTCAGAACCACCGAGCTCATCGACGCGTGGCCGATGACGACTTTGCTGCGTGTCTGGGCGTGGATCGGGTTAAACGGAAGAAGCAGCAGAACAACAAGAAACGGGTTCACTAAGAATTTTTGGCTGGGCAATGCGCGCGCTCCTGCTATCGGCAACTACGTGTCCGATAACAAAGCGCTCCGCTGCTGTCAAACCAAGGTTTTTGAATAGATACAGCGGCGGGCCAGGACCAGGGTGAGATATTGGAAAGTCTTGTGACTACAGATGCGCGTTGCGTTCGATGGAGCGCTGCACCTGCCGGTAGGTTTTCAAGAGATCGGTGGACGTAACGATGCCCGACACCAGGCCGCATGCGTCTACCACCGGGAGGCAGTTGATCCGCTTCGCCACCATCAGGTCGGCGGCCACCGACAAAGAAACATCCTCGGTCACAGTGCTGGGTTTGGCGGTCATGAATTCGCTCACGGGGTGAGAGTGCCAGCCGCTTTTGACCGCGTGGGCGCGCAGAATATCGCGGTCTGAGATCACGCCTGCGAGTTTGCCGCCGGCTTCAACGACTAGGAAATGACGAAACGCATATTGATTTAACAGGCTGGCCGCGTCCGCCATGGATTGGTTCGGACTCAGGGTAATCAGGGTGCGCGTCATGATGTCGCTCACGGACATCGGCGCGCCGATCAGTTCGCGTTCATGGGGCGCCTCAGCCTCGCGTATCGCTGCGTTGTCGATTCGAATCACGGCAATCCTTTCTCGTTTACACCGCTTTTTGGAAGAAACGTTCCTCGATGGTTTGGCTTTTCCGGGCGCCTGCGCTTCCTACTTGTCGAAATTATCGGCGTGTGGGACATGGCGCTGAAGTCGACTAAGGAGCGATTTTCCCAACAATGCGACGAAGACCCTATTGCCGGGCGCATCCAGATGGGTTCGACAAGTGGGGCGCAATCGCCTATCGAGGAGCCGTTGGTCGAACTCTTTAAATCAAAGAACGCGAGGAGAATCCAAAAATGCCGCTCGTCTGGACTTTTTTATAATAGTAGCTCATGGTTTTTTCGCGCAGGAAAATGCCGGCGCCCAAACCTACCCTAAGCAGAAAAGTTGATCGCACAAATCCGCGAAGAACACCGCACCGTAGAAAAAATCGCCAAACGGGCGGGGCTTGTCAAATAAGTTTACACTGGCAATCGTTTTCGGTTCTCATAGCTGTCTATTTCTCGTAAAATCTGGGCGGCGGAATTATTCGGCTAGGCCGGTAAATCCAAACGGCACGGTGCGGACGCACTTAGGATAATTGCGAAAAATTATCCTAAGAAGGAATCACCGATGGAAAACAAAAGAAACGGTATCAACCTGCGCCTGGGGCTGGCGCTTGTGGCCAGTTTGGTCGCCGCCAGCGTCACATCATCAAGCCGTGCGGAAACTATTTACGGCGTTACCACTAGCAATCAGCTGGTTAGCTTCGACAGTGCCTCCCCCGGCGCAGTCAGCTCGCCGCTGGCCGTGAGCGGCCTTGGCGCAGGCGAACAGATCCTCGGCATCGACTTTCGCCCGGCGACGCCCGGGGTTCTCGTGGGCCTCGGCAGCGGCGGCAATGTTTACAGCATCAATCTTGGCAACGGCGCGGCGACGTCGATTCTTTCCGGCCTGAGTCTCAATGGCAGCGCCTTCGGCGTCGATTTCAACCCGGTGCCAAACGCACTCCGCGTCGTCAGCAACAACGAGCAAAACCTGCGCATTACCGCCGGCGGCACTGGCGTGATCAACAACGATGCGGCTCTGAACCCCGGCAATCCCAACATCGTCGGCGCGGCCTATAGCAACAACGTCCCCGGCGGCGTCAACGGTCAGACTACGCTCTACGTGATCGACTCCCTCACGGATCAGGTGCTCACGCAAGGCAGCGTGAACTTTCCCCCCGGAACCTCGCCCAACACCGGCACGTTATTCCCGGTCGGGGCCCTTGGTTTTGACACTGGCGAAAATGTCGGCTTCGATATCTCCGGCATCACCGGCGTCGCTTTTGCGTCGCTCACCGCGCCGACCGGCATTGCATCTCAGCTATTTACCATCAATCTTGGCACCGGAGCCGCCACCTTGGTGGGAGGGATCGGCGGTGGCACGGCGCTGCGAGGTATTGCGGTAGTCAACGTGCCGGAGCCATCCAAGCTCGGACTGCTCGCTGTTGGGATTTTGGCGTTAGCCGGCATTCCGCTTTTGCGTCGTCGCGAGAGCTTGGCGCAAAATAGTTTGTAACGACCCTTAGGCTAGCGACTTGACGCAGTCGCCATGCATTTCGCGCCACGATCGGCGCATGGCGGCCGCGTCAAGCTCGGTAAAACATTCGAGCGACAAATTTTCCGAGCGAGCTGCGTCGAGCCGAGCGAGGCCGTGCTCAAACAGCGGTCGAGCCTCCTCGTGCCGCCCCGTCTTGTGATAAGTCGCCGCGAGTGTGAGGTTGGTGAAATAGCAATCGGGCCCCAAAGCCAAGGCCAATTGTTGAACAAACTCAGCTTCCTTAAAGCGCTCCTCTTTTTGTATTTCGTAGCCAAAACGGGCAAGCAAACAGGCCACCTCTTCGGTCGCTCTGGCAGGCTCAAAGTCGCGCGCAATGTTTGGCAGTTTGTCTTTTGTATATCCATAGTCCTCCGCCAGCGAGACGAACCGCATGACGGCTTCCTTCGAGGCCAAGCGTACAATCAACTCACTGAGGAAGCCGTGCGGCAGATCCTTCCAACCGCGCCGCTTCATCAATATACGAAGCAAGGCTTCGCCTTCGGAAAGGCCGTTCCGCGCAAGTGCGTCATACTGCCGCAGCATCGAAGTCACGCGCGACTTCGGCGTGGCCACACGGCGAGATAACAGCCGGTAGACAGGAATGGCGACGATCAACGCGATGACGAGAAAACTAACGAATTCCATTGCCGCTTGGGCTTCGAGCCATGGCTCCTACAGAAGCGTTGCCTATTTGCCGCCAAGCACATTGATGAACGAGCGGTCGACCATTTCATCGAGCGTGACACGCCGTTTGATGCGCCCCTGATCGAACTCTTCGTTGGCGACGGTGGCGATGCCCTTCTCGGCGATTTTCCCATCGACGGGGAACGAGTCGCGGTATTGATCGTAGCCCGCCGGCGCATGGACCGGGTCCATTTTGACAAACTTTCTCAAAGCCCGGATCGCTTCATCGCGATTGTCGCGCGTCAGCCGCGTTCCCTTCTGATAGGCTCGTAAAAATTTCGTCACCTGCTCGCGCTCTTTGTTCAACCAACCTTCGCGCGCAGCAAACGCTTCGTAGGGCCACTCGGGATACATCTCTTTAAGATCGAACAGCTTACGAAAGCCCATGGTCTTGGCCTGCTCGGTCACCGGAAACCAAAGGATCGTCGCATCGACGCCGCCGGAGCTGAGCGCCGCAAAGCGCGCCGGCGTGCTGCCAATTTGGAGGATCGTCACTTCCTTGGGATCGATGCCGAAGCGCAGCAAACTCGCGCGGGTGAGAAAATCCGACAGCGAGCCGAAACGGCTGATGGCGAAGCGTTTTCCCTTGGTCTCTTTCATCGAAGTCAGCTTGGCGTGGGAATAGAGCTCGAAGGGCATCAAATTGCAGATACCCCAAAAGTTCTTCACGTCAATTCCCTGCGCCCGCCCCAACACCGTCTCCGCCACGGCGCTCGCCATAATCTGCACGTCGCCGCCGATCATCGCCTGCAAGTTGGTATTGCCGGAATTGAACATGACCGGCACCACGTCGAGGCCCTCGTCCTTGAAGAAACCCTTCTCAATCGTGACATAGATCGGCAAAAACGCGACGTTGACCGAAGAGATCCCAACCACGATGCGCGCCGAGGCGGCGGAGGGCAATATGATAAGCGTAAAGAGCAGCAATCCAAACAACGACGCACTCTTTCTCATGGCCAGTCTCCTTCACTCAATTTAAAGTTTTGCTATTACCTTCTCGCCGAACAACTGCATCGAAGCAAGAATCTCTTCCTGCGGTAAACCGGGCGTCCAGTCGAAGCGCGGTAAAAAATAACTCACGCCGAGCCGGCTCTCATATTCTTTCAATTGCTCGATGCACTCCTCCGGCGAACCAAGGATGAAGCGCCCCTGGGCCAGTTTGTCGAAAGCCCAGCTCAGTTCGTTGGGATCGTTCATCGCCTCGTTCTGTTTCCACTTGACGTAGATCGCCCGATAGAGCTGCTCCAAGCAGGGCCGCGCTTTTTCGACGGCTTCCTTGCGGCTCTTGGCAACGAAAGTCTCACGAATGATCGGCATCTCCGGGGCGCCTTGTTTACCGGCATCCCGCCAAGTTTTGCGGCACAACTCGACCTGCCGCTGCAACTCGTCGATGGCCGAGTGCGGCCCGATCATCCAGCCGTCGCCGATCTGCGCCGCGCGAACGACAGCGGCATCGGTGTTCGCGGCAATCCAGATCGGCGGCCGCGGCTTCTGCAGCGGCTTGGGATCGACGCTGACATTTTTCAATTTGAACGCTTTGCCGTCGAAGCTGACATCGTTTTCGGTCCACAGCCGTTTGATAATCTCGACGCCTTCGACAAAGCGATTGAAGCGGTCGCTCTTGGTCAGGTTGAAAGCATTCAACTCTTCCTGGCGGTAGCCCAAGCCAAACGCCGCAAAAGAGTTGCCGTTGTTCAAAACGTCCAGGCTCGCCAGCTCGCTCGCCACGGTCACCGGATGGCGCAGGCCGAGCAGCATCACCGCCGGTCCGACAGCGCAGCGCTTCGCCTCAGCGCAAAGCCGCGCCAGCGCCGGCACCTGATTCACCCGTTGCAAGCCGGGGATGTTATAGTGATCGCCCATCGAAAAGGCGTCGAAGCCGGCGGCATCGGCGACCCGCACCTGCTCGATCAAGGTCGGCATCAGCGATGCGCTTGGTTTGTCGATGGAAACTTGGGGATTGAGTTGCACGCAAAATTTCATAAAAGATCAACCTTCGTTCTTGTTCCCTCGCCCTCTGGGAGAGGGCTAGGGTGAGGGCGCTTTCGAGAGTAAAACACTGCCAAAATGAGCCCTCATCCCGACCTTCTCCCGGAGGGAGAAGGCACGATCACGATTTATTTGTAGAGTGTCTGAATAAACCCGCTCTTCTCCAACTCCTGCATCAAGCTTCCGTCAATGTAATCCTTGGCATCGCCCGATGCCTTCGCCGGACGATCCTTGCCGAGGAGCTCGATGCCCATCTTCACGGCTTCCGTGCTCGGATAGGGAACCTTCAGCATCTGTTCAATGACCACTTCCTGGAAACTGTCTTCCAGCGCCTCGCGGTCTTTCTTCGGGTCCATGCGCAGATGTCTTGCCATTACCGCGATGGCAAACTCTTTCTCCGCTTTCAAATCCCGCACCGCTTCCAAGTACGCACGCAAAAAGCGCAGCAACGTATCGCGCCGCGTCGCAATATATTGCCGGCTTGCCACCACGCCTTCCTGGGGGAACGGAATACCGAGCTTGGCCATGTTGATGATTGAGTTAAAGCCCGCCCGCTGCGCCGCGCTGCTGAGCGGCGGAATCACCACCGTGCCGTCGATGACGCCGGCTTTAAGCGCAGCGTAACGCTCGGTCTGGCCGCCCACTTGCATGATGGTGACATCTTTGTCGGGATTGATCCCCGAGCGCTGCAGCGCCACGCGCAGCCCGGCGTCGCTGCTCGAACCGAAGCGGCTGATGGCGAGCTTGGTGCCTTTGAGATCTTCGGAGCGCTTGATGCTTGGCTTGACAATCAGCGAGTAGGGAAACCGATCCATGTGGGTCGCGACCATGACGAGATCGGCGCCGCGCACGGCACCGCTCAGATAGGCTCCGCCCATGACGGCGAAGTCGAGGCTGCCGCCAACCAAAGCCTGCACCAACTGCGTGCCGCCTTGCATGACGATGATCTCCGCCTCCAAACCATGCTTCTTCAACCGCCCGCGATCCTTGGCCGCCCACACCGGTGTAAATTCCGCGCTGAGACCGGGAATGCCGATGCGGATGTTTTGGGCGAGCGCCGAGGTCGCTGCTGGAAAATGAAATACTAGTGCTAAAGCGATGATGGGGATTGCACCACGAAGGACACGAAGATCGGATAAAGAAATTTTGCAATCTTGTTCTTCTCCTACCTTCGTGTCCTTCGTGAGTTTTGTGGTGAAATGGATATTTCTCGTTCCCACAGCGCACCTCACTCCGTCTCGCAAAGCTTCAGCGCCGTCAGCGCGTACACTTTCGTCGACGCCAGCAGATCGTCAATCTTCATCGCCCGGTTGCCGGCGCCGCTCATGGGCTCGCGCTGGCGCGGCGGGCCGTAGCAGACCGATGGAATGCCCACTTCGTTAAACACGTTCAAATCGCGCCACATGCTGGTCTCCGCCGAGGGCGGCTCCGGAGGCTCGTTGTTAAACACGTAGCGGTGCGCTTCGCTGATCGCATCGATCAGCGCCTCGGCGTTCTTGGCGATGTAGCCGCGCGAATATTGGAACAGCGACACTTCACAGTTGAGACCCAACGGCTTGAGCGCAGCTTCGATCTCCCTCCTGACCGAGTTGGGATCTTTGCCTGGTTTAATCCGTACGTCGACGAAGACGTCGCAGAACGGGCTTGGCCGGTCGACCCGCCCTGAGCCGTGTACTTCGACGATCTGCGCTTTCGGGATGATGGTGCCGCCGGCGAACTTCATCGTCTCGCGCTTTTCGTATTCGATGGCCCAAGCTTCAATGGCATTGATCACCGGCACCGCTTTGATGAACGCGTTGGGATTTTCCTGGACGGAATTGCCGCGGATGTAGCGCGGGGTGTAAACCTCCCTGCCCCAAACCCGGACGCGGTACCAGCCCGCGCCACACTCGGCTTGCACGACGCCGAACCCCGAGGTCTCGCCGACTAGCGCATAGTCGGCCACCACGCCGCGATCCACCACCCACTTGGTGCCAAAGCCTTCGCCGGGAAAGTTAATGCCCTGATGCTGACCTACCGATGGCGCGCCGGTCTCGAACGCTACGGCCGTCAATGTGAGATCGCCTTTGAGTTTGACGCCGCTCCGCTTGATCGCGCGCATGGCGATCATAAAAGCGCAGAGCTGCGCCTTGTCGTTGATCATGCCCTTGCCGAACAGCATATCGCCGTCGACCCAGGCGGTTTCCATTTTTAGTTCGTCGTCCGTCGCATCGGGCCCAGGCTCAGGACCCGTGTCCATGTGCGCGTTCCAGATCAGGCTCTTGCCTTCCCCCGAGCCGCGCAGCGTCGCCACGGCGTTGACGCTGTCGCTGGTGATGAACTGCAGCTCGCCCTTGATGCCCGCGGCGCTGAGCCATTGCAGCACCGCCTCGCCAAGTTTTCGCTCACGGGCATGAAAGCTCGGCGTGTTGCCGAGCTGCAGACAGAGATCGACGAGATCTTTCTTTTGCTCGTCGATCGCCTTGATAATCTTTTCGTAATTCGCATTCGCCATCGCCTTAACCTCACTTGTATTCGCGCAGCGCGCGCCAGACTCGCTCGGGCGTCAGCGGCAGCTCGCGCATTCTGACTCCAGTGGCCCGCGCGATGGCGTTGCCGATCGCCGGCGCGATGGAGACAATACCCGATTCGCCCATCCCCTTGGCCCCGTAGGGACCGGGCCCGTCCCGATTTTCCACCAGCTTCGATTCGAAAACTTGGGGCAGGTCGGTAAAACATGGCACGCGGTAGTCGACCAAACCTGGATTCAGCAGTTGTGCCCCTTCGTACACCATCGATTCGAATAGCGTGTGGCCCAGTCCCTGAACCGCAGCGCCTTCGTCCTGCCCATGGCAATGTTCGGGATGGATCGCCTTGCCGACATCGGCGACGCTAACATATTTGTGCAGAACAATCGCTCCAGTTACGCCGTCCACAGTAAGATCAACGCCGCCCATGCCGGTCTCCCAAAATACCGGCAACTGGGTGTCCATGCCGCCGCCGGGACGAATGTAGCCGCGGCCGACCAGTTCGCCCCCCGGCATGCCGAAGTAAGCGCTGACAATCTTGGCATAGGACAATCGCTCGTCTCCAGCGCTAGCTTCGCCGTCTTTCAACAGGATTGCCTGTGGGCTGGCTTTGAGAACTTCGGCCGCTGCCCCTAACAACCGCTCGCGCAAATCTTCCGCCGCGGCTTTGACGGCGTTGCCCATGACGGTGGTCGACCGGCTTGCTCCGGTGGAGCGATCAAACGGCGTGTAGTCGGTGTCGGTGCCGCCCACGGTCACTCGCTCGACGGCTATACGCAGCTCTTCCGCGGCGATCTGACACAGAATCGTCCGCGTGCCCTGGCCCACCTCGGTGCTGCCCGCCATGACGATCACACTGCCATCGGCGAGGAGCCGCAGCAGCGCCACCGAGACCGGCATCGCCTCGGAATCGGTGACACCCACGGCCAAACCCAACGCGCGACCCGTCGGAAGATTTTTCCCCTCGCTCCAACCAATCCCCGCCGCGGCCTTGTTGATGCCGACGCGAAAATCGGCGTCGATCGCTTTGGCGCCGTCGCGCAAGCGTTGTCCCGGCCGCAGCAGATTTTTCAGCCGCAGATCGAGCGCATCGATACCAAGTTTTTCGGCCATGGAGTCCATATGCGATTCCAGCGGCCAGATCGACTGGGGACCGCCGATGGAGCGCATCGAGCCGGCGGGAACGGTATTGGTGTAAACAGCCAGTACATCGATCTGACAGTGCTCGATGTCGTAGGGCCCGTGCACTCGGTTGGCGACGCGCTTGGCGACGCGCGGTCCGTTGTCCGCGTAGGCGCCGGTGTCCATGATTACTTCGGCCTCGCGGGCGACGATGCGGCCATCGCGCTTCACGCCCGACTTGATGCGGCAGCGCACAGAATGACGCCGGATCGTCAGCATCGATTCGGCCACGCTCTGCGCCACGCGCACCGGTCGGCCGGCGGTTTTTCGCGCCATGGCCACCACCATCGGTTCGATCTTGAAATAGGACTTACCGCCATAGGCGCCGCCGACAAAGGGGACAATGACCTCGACGTTTTTCTGCGCATAGCCAAACATGTGGGCAATCTCAGAGCGAATCAAAAACGGGTGCGCCGACGACGTCCACAGCGTGATGTTATCGCGGATTACCTTGGCAATGGTCGTGTGCGGCTCCATGGTGTAGTGATAGATCATCGGAAATTCATAGTGCTCTTCGATGATCTCGTCGGCGGCGGCGAATCCCTGGGCCGTGTCCCCCTTGGTGAAGCGCTCGTGATGGCAGATGTTGGACTTTTCCGTATCCCCGACGCCGGCCATCTCGTGAAACTCGCCGACGCCGGCGACGTTCTCATGCAGCAGCGGCGCGCCTTCGGCCAAAGCATCGGCGACGGTTGCGAGCACAGGCAACTCCTGGTAGCGCACTTCGATCAAGCCCAATGCTTCATTGGCCGTTGCCGCCGTTTCCGCAGCTACGAGCGCGACCGGTTCGCCGATGTAGCGCACCCGATCGACGGCGATCAGCGGGCGGTCGCGCAAACAGTGGCCGTAAAAAGGATCGATACCCGTGAGATCTTCGCGCGTAAGCACCGCGACCACACCGGGAAAAGCTTCGGCTTTGCTGGCATCGATGGCAGCGATCAAAGCGTGGGGCACTGGGCTGCGCAGCACTTTCGCATGAAGCAATCCGTCAAGCGCCAGGTCACCCGTGAACTTGGCCTGACCGGTAACTTTTTCGACGCCATCGATGCGTCTTGGGCTGGTGCCGACGACGCGAAATGAAGTTGGCTGCGTGCTCACGGTGACTATTTCTTGATGCCGATAATGTCGCGCAGCTTGTTCGCCAGGCTCGCTTCGAGCTTGGTCAGCCCGGCCACCACGCGCTCGATTTCCGCTGCGTCGACGGGCTCCACTCCCAATTTGGCTTGACGCATTTCGGCAAGGAATTGTGGGTCCTTCATGGTTTCTTGAAAGGCGCGCTGCATGCTTCGCACCAAGTTTTTGGGCGTCGCCGGCGGCAGGGCAAACGGGCGCAAAATAGTCGCCTGGTCGTGGATGCCGACTTGAATCAGTTGTTTGCCTTCGTCGGTCTTGGCCTGCTCGATGGCCAACGGCACCTTGGGCAAATCGGCTTCGGCTTTGGCCACGGCCTGAATCACCACCCGCGCATCGCCGCCATCGAGCGCCTTCGCCCATTGCGCTTTCATCACTTCCCAGCCCCAGCATAAGCCGCCCAATTCACCGCCATCCACGGCCAGGCGAATATCCGCCGTGCCTTTGTAGCCGGAGACAATTTGCATGGGCAGACCCAAGGCAGCCTGGAGCACCCGCGGCACATCGTAGGTCTCGGAACCTGGACCGGTGGCGCCCAGCTTCACCGGCGATTTGGCGCTCATCCAGCTGCGCAGATCGGTTACCCCTGTGGCCTTGGTCACCGCGCACACCGCGTCCAACTTCGATGGCGCTCCCAGCCACTCAAATCTTAGCGAATCGAACTGCGCTGCCGGATTGCCGAGCAGCTGCCCCGTGACGACGCCGCCGATGAAGTGGCCGATGGTCAAGCCATCCGGCTTCGCTTGATTGTACGTATGATTAGCCGCGATCAAACTCCCAGCGCCGGGCATGTTGTCGACGACAACCGTCGGCTTGCCGGCAAGATACTTGCCGTAGTGGCGCGCGATGGCGCGGGCGTAAGCATCGAATCCGCCGCCGGGAGAAAAGCCAACGACCATGCGGATCGTCTTGCCCTCGAAATTGGCTTCTTGGGCAGCAGCAGGGGTGACCCAAACCATTGCCATTAGCACCACTGACAGCAGCGAGGCAGCCCGCGATCTTGTCATCTATCCTCCGATCGGAAGCAAGATTTACTTGTAAAGAATGTCCTTGAAGCGATGCACCAGGCTCGGGCGCAGATGGAAAAGCCCATGGACAATTTTTTCAACCTCTTCGCCGCCGACGGGTTCGATATCGAGCCTCCCTTTCTCCGCGTCGGCCTTAAACATTGGGTCGTTGAGCGTGTCAAGAAACGCCTTGCGCAAGAGCGCCACACGCTCCTTTGGCGTCTTGGGCGGCAGAACGAAGGGGCGAAGCATGGCGCTCTGATCGTGGATTCCCACTTGGATCAGCTCACGCGCTTCAGCTGTCTTCGCCTGGTCGATCGCCAGGGGAACCTTCGGCAGATCCGCATGGGCCTTCAGCCAATTCTGCAACACGACAACGACTTCGCCCGATTCCAGCTGCTTGCCCCAGGGGCGCTTGGTACCATCCCAACCCCAACAGCCCCCTGCCAACTCGCCGCTCTCTGCCGCCACGCGAATCTCCGCCACGCCTTTGTAGCCGCTGACCAACTGCACGGGCAGGCCGAGCGCTTCTTTGAGCACCCGCGTCACATTGTCGGGCGTCGTCGATCCAGGGCCGAGACCGCCCATCTTCACCGCTGTTTTTGACGCCCTCCACCTATCCATGCTCGTGATACCGCTCGCTTTGGTAAACACGCAGACGGAGTGATCGATCACCGGGGCGCCGACGTATTCGAATTGACGCGCATCGAACTCGATGCCCGGCTGATCGAGAACCTGACCCAACAAAAGACCGCCGACAAAGTGCCCCATCGACAGTCCATCCGGTTTAGCAACATTGTAAAGATGGTTGGCCGAGATCAAGCCGCCGGCGCCGGTGCGGTTTTCAACTATGAAGGACGGATTTCCCGGAACATGTCTGCTCATATGGCGGGCGATGGTCCGGGCGTAGGCATCAAAGCCGCCGCCCGCCGAATAGCCGACGATCATCTGAATGGTTTTGCCTTGGTAGTAAGGTTGTGCTGGGGCGCTGCTCGGGATCGACGAGAAACCAGCAACAATCACGAACAACTTCATGAGCAGGACCATAAGAATGCCTCCCACCGTTGCGATTCGGAGAGAAAATTAGAGCTAAGTTCGCCCCACACTGTCAACCCTTGTGCTGCTTCTCCTTGCGGCCGCCGAGCGCGCGCCAGACTCGCTCCGGCGTCAGCGGCAAATCGCGCACCCGCACGCCGGTGGCGTTGAACAACGCGTTGCCGATGGCCGGCGCGGCGGACACCACGCCGGACTCGCCCATGCCCTTGGCACCGTAGGGACCCGGGCCATCGCAATTCTCGATGAGCGCCGAATCGAACTGTTCTGGTAAATCGGTAAAGCGTGGCACGCGGTAGTCGACCAGGCTCGCGTTCAGCGGTTGGCCGTTTTCATACTCGAGCGATTCGAAAAGCGTATTGCCCAACCCCTGTACCGTCGCCCCTTCGTCCTGTCCTTCCGCCTGCACGGGATTAATCGCTTTGCCGACGTCGGCCACGGTGACATATTTTTCCAGCTTGATCGCACCGGTCTCTTCGTCCACCGAAATTTCCGCGGCGCCCATGCCGGTTTCCCAAAATAGCGGGAAAGTCTTTCCCAGCGCGCCGTCGGGACGCATGGTGCCGCGCCCGATCAATTCACCGCCGGGCATGCCGAAGTAGGCGCTGACGATTTTCGCATATGAGATTCGTTTATCGCCTGCGCTGGCTTCACCATCTTTCAGCGAAATATTGCCCACGCTTGTTTTGAAACATTCGGCTGCCGCATCGATCACCTGCCGTCGCAAGTCTTCCGCCGCCGCTTTCACCGCGCTGCCCATCACCGTGGTCGAGCGGCTCGCGCCGGTGGAGCGATCAAACGGCGTCGCCAGCGTGTCGGTGCCGCGCATGATCACGCGCTCGACCGGAAGCGACAGCTCTTGCGCGACGATCTGACTGAGAATCGTGCGTGCGCCCTGCCCCACTTCGGTCGTGCCGGCGAGTAAGATCACGCTGCCGTCGGCGAGGAGTCGCACTAGCGCTACCGAAACGGGCATCGCTTCAGAGTCAGAAACTCCAACCGCAACTCCGACACCCTTGGGCGCTTTGCGCTTTGCACTCTGCCAGTCAAGCGGCGCCACCGCTGCTTTCGTCCCCTGGCGCAGATCGGCGTCCACCGCCGTCGAGCCGGGCTTGAGCGTTTCGCCGCGATCGAGCAATTGCCGCATGCGATATTCAAATGGCTCGATACCGCAGCGCGCTGCGATCGAATCCATGTGCGACTCCAACGCCCAGATCGTCTGCGGCCCGCCAATGGAGCGCATGGAACCGGCGGGAACGGTATTGGTGTACAGCGCCAGCACGTCGACTTTACAGTGGTCGAGCTTATAGGGCCCGATCATGCGGCTGATGACTCTTTTCGCCACGCGTGGCCCGTTGTCGGCGTAGGCGCCGGTGTCCATCACGACTTCCGCTTCGCGCGCGACCAGTGTGCCGTCGCGCTCGATGCCGGTTTTCATGCGAATGCGCGCGTTATGGCGCCGCGTGGTCAACATCGATTCGGTCACGCTCTGGACGACGCGCACCGGCCGCCCACCGGCTTTGCGCGCGATGGCCACGGCCAGCGGCTCGATCTTGAAATAGGACTTGCTGCCGTAGGCGCCGCCGACAAAGGGCACGATCACTTCGACCTTGGAATGGGGATAGCCAAACATATGCGCCAGCTCGGAGCGCACCAGAAACGGATGGGCCGAAGAGCTCCACAGCGTAATGCCATCGGCCGTCACCCGCGCCACCGCGCTGTGCGGCTCCATGGCATATTGGTAAATCATCGGAAAGGTAAATGTCTCTTCGACGATTTCCTCGGCTTCGGCGAAGGCCTTATCAGGATTCCCTTTGATGAAGCGCTCACGATGACAGATATTGCCGCCAAAAGTCTCACCGACCCCGGCGACGTCGTGAAATTCGCCGGTGCCCGCTTGGTTCGGATGAAGCAGCGGCGCGCCTTCGGCCAGCGACGCGTCGGCGTCGGCAATGATTGGCAGCTCGCGATACTTCACGTCGATCAACGCCAGCGCTTCTTCGGCGATGAGCCCATCTTCAGCCGCAACCACCGCCACCGGCTCACCGACGAAGCGCACGCGATCAGTAGCGACCACCGCGCGGTCGCGCAAACAGTTGCCATAATAAGGATCGATATCTTTCAGGTCGTCACGCGTGAGGATGGCAACTACGCCAGGCAATGCCTGCGCTCGGGTCCAGTCTATTAAGACAATTTCTGCGTGCGGCAGCGGGCTGCGCAAAACTTTCGCTTCGAGTAGATCAGAGAAATTTAAGTCACCGGTGAATTTCGCTACACCGGTGACTTTTTCAACGCCGTCGATGCGGCGAGTGGGAGAGCCGATAAATGTCATTCTGAATTACTCACCACGAAGGCACGAAGATCACGAAGTTCGGATAAAAACCTTTTCTGACCTTCGTGCCCTTCGTGGTGTAAAAAGATCCCCACTCAGATCACCGACCGTTCCGGCAAGATCGTCTTCAACACGCGCAAATAGTTGCCGCCGAGAATCATGCGAATCTCGTCGTCCTTGTAGCCATGTTTCTGCAAGCCATCGATCAGGTTCGGCAGATCCTCGATCTCCTCGAACCCTTTGATCAGCGGGTCTTTGTGCAGCGGATGATGCCGATCTTTGAGCGTGCGCGGTCCGTCGTATTTGACGAAATCCATACCCAGTGCCATGTGCTCGATGCCGATCAGGTTGATGATGTAGTCCATATGTTTGAGCATGTCCTCGACGCCGACTTCGCCTGCGCCGACTCGCTCCGGCAGAGCGAGAATGCCGACCAAGCCGCCCTGTTTGGCGATCGCCTTCAACTGCTCGTCGTCTAAATTGCGTGGATTTTTCAACATGCCGCAGGCGTTGGCGTGGCTGACTAAGAGCGGCGCCGTGGCCACATCCAACGTCTGAAAAAAGCCCTCACGGTTCATGTGCGACAAGTCGACGATCATGCCGAGGCGGTTGGCTTCCTTGATGACTTGAACGCCGAAATTCGTCAGCCCGCCGCCGGTGCGGTTTTCCCACACGCCGTCGCCCAACTCGTTGCGAAAATTCCACACGGGCTGAATCGAGCGCAGCCCCAAGCGATAAAAATTTCTTAAGTTCTCGATGCTGCCGCGCAGCGGCATGCAGCCTTCAAAATGCAGCAGAAATTTCACCGTGCCGGGCTCGGCTTTCTCGGGTAGATCGCCGCGGGTCTTGACCATCTGAATCATGCCCTCGGAGCGCGGCGCTTCTTCGAGGAACTGATCGATCTGTTCGAGGGCGGTTTCCAAATAGCGCCCGGTATTTTGCGAGTGCGAATAAGAATCGCCGCAGATCGCATAGACCGTCATGTTGATGCCGTCGCGGATCAAGCGCGGCGCCAACGCATCGCGGACCGGCGACTCTTCGCCGACCGATTTGCGGTAGATCTGTTCGTAGACATCGCGGTGGCCTTCGATCACCAGGCTCGACATCAACAACTCTTTGGCGTCCATCTGTTTTCCTTTTCTTGAAGCGCTCCGACTATTGGGGTAGTAATAGCGGCTAAATCCTTCTCAAGCAAGGTAATCTCTTTGAACCCACGCAAGCTGTTTTGCCTATTCGCGCTCGTTTTGACGGCGACCTTCGGCTGCAAGTCTGCACCCAAGGGTGGCGCCGATAATCACTTCCGCGTCAATCTCGGCGTCGAGCCGCCGTCGTTGGATTGGTCCAAGGCCACCGACCATGTTTCGTTCAATGTGATTTCCAATCTGATGGTCGGCCTGAGCGAATTCGACAAAGATCTCAAACCCGCGCCGGTGGTCGCCAAATCTTGGGATGTTGTCGACGGCGGCAAGAAGCTGGTGTTTCACCTGCGCGATGACGTGCTCTGGAGCGACGGCAAGACAGTGCGGGCGCAGGATTTCGAGTATTCCTGGAAGCGGCTGCTCAATCCGAAGACCGCGTCGGAGTATGCCTATATCCTCTACGACATCGTTAACGCCGAAGCCTATAACCGCGGCAAAGCCGAAGCGTCCAGCGTCGGCGTGCGCGCCCGCGACGACGTTACCCTCGAAGTGGAGCTGAACCATCCCGCCTCCTACTTTCTCGCCATCACGACCTTCGAAGTGACGTTCCCACAGCGCCAGGATGTCATCGAAAAATTCGCCACGCGTTGGACCGAGCCTGGCAATATCATCACCAACGGTCCGTTCACGCTGGCTTCTTGGAAGCATGAAAATGAAATCGAGCTCCAGGGTAACCCGAAGTTTTTTCGCGGCAAGCCGGCCATGGATCGCGTGACGATGGTAATGGTGAATGAGAAAACCACGGCTCTGGCGATGTATGAGCAGGGCAATCTCGATTTCATCGACAACCACAGCATTCCGGCGCTGGAGAAGAAAAAGCTTGAAAGCAAGCCGGGCTTCAAGCGCGTGCCGCAGTTGCGCGGCTACTATTACGGCTTCGTCATTGACCGAAAGCCGTTCGATGACGTGCGCGTGCGCAGGGCGTTTTCCTTAGCCATCGACCGCAACGTGTTTCCGACCATCCTGCACGGCGGCGAAATCCCCGCGACCTCGTGGATTCCCCCAGGGATGCTGGCACACAAAAAAGAGCTTGGCCTTCGCCTCAATGTCGAGGAAGCCAAGAAACTGCTGCGTGAGGCCGGCTACCCTGACGGCAAAGGCTTTCCTCCCGTGGTCTTAGCCTACAACACCGAGGAAGACCACAAGCTGGTCGCTGAAGCGGTGCAGAGCATGTGGCAAAAAAACCTCGGCGTGGTGGTCAAGCTGGAGAACCAGGAGTGGAAAGTCTACCTAAAAAAGCTGCAAAACGATCCGCCCAACATCTTTCGCCTGGGTTGGGGCGCAGACTATCCCGACCCGGATAATTTCATGAAGCTGTTCACCGCCAACAGCGGCAACAACCACACGCGCTGGAAAAATCCGAAATACGACCAGCTCTTGGAACAAGCGGCGCGCGAGTTGGACAACGGCAAGCGCGCCAAGCTCTACGACGAAGCACAGCAGATGCTCATCGAAACGGACGCCGCCATCATGCCATTTTTCTGGACCGCCGAAAGCACGGTGCTCAATCCGAAATTCGCTGGCGTGGAGTTCAACTCCATGGCGCGCATGGACCTGCGCAATGTGCGGGTAGCGGGGAAATGATTCGAATACAGAATCACTGCCACTGTGTTGATATCGACGACACATTCATGCTAGGTGCGAGAGAATAACCAATCATCGAGGGAAAGGTAGAGCTCATGGAACTCAGCGAAGACGACGTCCTGCATATCTTGAAACTAATCGACGAGTCGCATTTCGATTACTTCCAGCTCGAAGTGGGCGATTTGAAAATTACCGTCAGCAAGGGCGACCCCATACCGCTCGGCAGCAACGCGCAACCCGTGGTCATCAGCGCTGCGCCTGCCACTGCCGCACCAGCAGCAGCGCCGAAACCAGCAGCGGCCCCCGCCACTGCACCGCAAGCTGCGAAGCCCGCAGCGATTCCCGAAGGCCACGTCGCGATCACGGCACCGCTGCTAGGAACCTTTTACGTCGCGCCCGAGCCAGGCGCACCGCCATTCGTCAAAGTCGGCCAGAAGGTCACCGAAGACACCACCTGCGGCTTGATCGAGGTCATGAAGGTCTTTAATAGCGTGCGCGCCGCCGTCAAAGGCACCATCGTCGAAGTGGTCGCGCAAAACGGCAGCTTCGTCGAGTTCGGCCAGCCGCTGTTTATTGTAAAACCGTAGATCGAATTATCTCGAGCAGAGGCGCAGAGGATAGAAACAACTGAGAGCCTAAACCCTCAGGTCCAGCGCTGAAGCAGAATCGTAGTCACCCTAGGGGCAGGTCTCAGACCTGCCCCTCTCGCTTTATGCGCGTGAACACTCTTTTATCCAGGAGCTCCCCATGAGCGTCACCCGAGTCCTAGTAGCCAACCGCGGCGAGATCGCCGTGCGCATCATCAAAGCCTGCCAAAGTCTCGGCATCGAAACCGTCGCCGCGGTCTCCGACGCCGACCGCGAGAGCATGGCGGCACAGATCGCCAATCGTTCGGTCTGCATTGGCCCACCGCGCTCGACGGACAGCTACCTGAAGGTGGAAAATCTCATGGCCGCCGCAATCGGCACTGGCTGCGACGCGCTCCATCCAGGGTACGGATTTCTCTCAGAACGCGCCGCTCTCGCTGAAGCTTGTGTCGAAAACAAAATCACCTTCGTCGGCCCGAGCGCGCAGAACATCACTATGATGGGCGACAAGCTCGAAGCGCGCAAAATCGCTCGCGGCGCCGGCGTGCCGCTGGTGCCCGGCTCCGATCAAGCGCGCAATCCGCACGAAGCGGCGCAGCTCGCGCGGGACATCGGCTTTCCGCTTTTGCTCAAGGCCTCCGCCGGCGGCGGCGGACGTGGCATCAAGCTCGTCTGGAATGCCCACGAGATCGAAGACACGTTCAAAATGGCCGCCGCCGAAGCGCGCGCGGCCTTTGGCAACGACACCCTCTACATGGAGCGCTACGTCGGCAACGCGCGCCATATCGAAGTGCAGATTCTCGGCGACCAGCACGGCAATGTAATTCATCTCGGCGAGCGCGACTGCTCGCTGCAGCGGCGCCATCAAAAGATCGTCGAAGAGGCGCCGGCCTACGCCGTGCCGGCGGAAGTGCGCGGGAAAATTTGCAACGCCGCCGCCACGCTGGCGCGCAGCATCGGCTATCAGAGCGCGGGGACAATTGAATTTATTTACGACAACGACACGGCGGATTTTTATTTCCTCGAAATGAACACGCGCATCCAGGTCGAGCACCCCGTGACTGAAATGATCACCGGTGTCGACCTGGTCGGACAGCAACTGCGCATCGCCCGCGGCGAGCCGCTGCCGTTCATGCAATCCGACATCAAGTTCAACGGCCATGCCATCGAGTGCCGCATCACCGCCGAGTCGCCGCAGCACGACTTTCGGCCTTGCCCCGGGCGCATCACCCAGTGGCAGGCGCCCATGGGGCCGGGCATTCGCCTCGATACCCATTGTTACGAAGGCTACATGGTACCGCCCTATTACGATTCGCTGCTTGCCAAGCTCATCGTCCACGCCAACACACGCCAGGAATCGGCGGATAGAACCAATGTTGTGTTGGATAATTTTCACGTCAGCGGCATCGACACGCTGATTCCGTTTCTCAAAGTCGTCATTGCCGACGGCGAATATCGCGACGGCAAAGTGAACACGCGCTGGTTGGAGAAAAAGTTGGCAGACTACTCGGCCGCACTGGTGGGATGAACAAGCAGGGAGCAAAGAGCGCGGAGCAGGGAGCCGGAAACCAGGTAGCGCGCCGCTATCTCTGACAATAAGCTGGCGAGCTATCCGATCCGGCTCTGGCTCCCTGCTCCATGCCCCCTGCTCCCTGCTGACTTGTGACCTCTGACTTCTGATCTCTGATAGCAGGAGGCGCCCATGGCAGACGCACCCAGTAATCTCTTTCGTGTCACACTGCTCGGCACCGGGGCGCCGCCGCCGGTACTGGACCGCTTCGGCCCGAGCACGCTGGTAGAGGTTGGCAAAGAAAAATTCATTTTCGACGCCGGCCGCGGCGCCATGCAGCGGCTGCACCAATTGGGCATTCCGTTTGCCGACATCACCGGACTGTTTCTTACCCATCACCACTCCGATCACCTCGTCGGCTTTGTCGACCTCTGGCTCACCGGCTGGATCGGCCGGCCGTGGGGCATGCGAACGACGCCGTTAAAAGTTTGGGGACCGGACGGCACCAAGCAGATGATGGAGCATCTGCCCAAAGCGTTTCACGTCGATATCCGGGTGCGCAGCCACAATTATCCGCCGGACGGGGTCAAGCTCGAAGCCGATCAAATCAACGAAGGCATGGTCTACGACCGCGGCGGCGTGCGCATCTTCGCATTCGAAGTTGACCACGGCGGCGAGGCTTTGCCTGCGTTCGGCTACCGCATCCACCATCGCGGCCACTCGGTGGTTTTATCGGGGGACACAACGTTTAATGAGAATCTGATTCGCTACGCTCAGGGAACTGATTTACTCGTCCACGAAGTCACCGCGGCCGCGGGCGCTGCGGCGGAAAACAAAGAACAGCTGAAGCGCATCAGCGCCAATCACACGACGCCAGAGCAGGCGGGCATCGTCTTCTCCCGCGTGCAGCCGAAGCTGGCGGTCTACAATCATCTGCTGTTGTTCGGTGGGGCAAAAGCAGAAGATTTGATACCGGCGACGCGACAGAACTACACGGGACCGTTGGTTGTGGGTGAGGATCTAATGCGGTTCGAGATCGGCGAGAGAGTTACAGCGATCTAATCGCTGTGAGCTTGCTGCGTTGTCGCATCTGCGTAGGATGGGTTGAGCCCCAGCGATACCCATCATCCTACGTCGGTGGGTAGCGGTTATGCGCCTCAAACCCACCCTACTAATCTGTGAAAAAACAAAGAGCCTCTCCTGCCCCGGACTTGATCCGGGCATGAGGGCAACCACACGACTTCACTCGCCAATGATTTTCACCAACACCCGTTTTCTGCGCCGCCCATCGAACTCACCATAGAAAATCTGCTCCCAGGGGCCGAAGTCGAGTTTGCCATCAGTGATCGCGACGACAACCTCCCGTCCCATGATCTGCCGCTTCATATGACCATCGGCGTTATCCGAGCTATGATCAAAGCGTGTGGAAATAGGAAATAGGTAGGCGTACCCTTTCGCGAATCTAAAAACGAAAGGCTGCCTGTTGGCGCAGGCAGGAAAGGATACGCCGATGAGAGAAAAGCACACTGAGG
>VGTH01000067.1 GCA_016874755.1 Deltaproteobacteria bacterium
CGCCGCGATAAGCGAGGCCGGCGAGATTCGTCAGCGGATCGACTTCTTTCTTGATGTCGAGCAGCAATTTTTTCTCGCGAATCAGATCGATATAGCTGCGCAAGTCCTGGGGCATGCGGTTCCTCCGGCAAGATAAAGTATTCGAATGCTTATGCCATCAACGGGCGAGATGCAACCTGGCTTGGGATGCGAGGACTAAAAGCCAGAGGTCAGCAATCACTAGCCCGGATTATTCATCGCTGCGGCGCGATCGCAGTGAAACTCTTCCGAAGCGAAGGCAACAGATATCCGCTTCGACGCCGCCTCGTAGGGGCGACCGGCGGTCGCCCTGCTCTGCGAATCGCAGTGAAAAGGTCGAAGAGATGCCAAGCATCGGCGCATTAAACCGAACGATTTGCGCTGATGCCTTCGCTCCTCCAGAGTTCCACTTCGATCGACACAGTGTCATGGGTTTTCCCGGTCGCATGAATAATTCGGGCTAGTACACGAGCGATTCGAAGATTCTGAACGCGCTCACATGTTGTAGAACCGCTTGGCGTTCTCGCTGAACACTTTTCGCTTCACTCTTTCCGATAAGTCCGTACGCTCCCAGAACTCCGGGATGTCTTTGGCGAAGACACCGGCTTCGCGCTCGTGCGGGAAGTCGGTCGGGTACATCATGTAATCTTCGCCCATCTCGCGTGCGACCACGTCTAATGTTTTCTCGTCGGTCTCACAGGTCACGTAAATATTGCCGCGCTTGAAATATTCGCTCGGTTTGACGCTCAGCGGAAAATGTTTGCGTTTGCGGTCGATGTGATCTTTCTCGTCCATGCGGTCCATCATGTAGGGAATCCAGCCGGCGCCGGCTTCGAGGAAACCGATTCTCAGTTTCGGAAACAGATCGAAGACGCCGTCGAGGACGATGCTGGTGAGCTGGATCATCTGTGCGATCGGATGCTCCAGCGTGTGGATCATCGACATGGTCTGGAGAAAATCGAATCCCAGGTTGGCACTCACGGCGCCGTGGACGGTGAGCGGCACGTTCAATTCCTGCGCGACTTTATAGATTGGGTGAAAGTCCTGGTGGCCGAAGCCTTTGTTCAGTTTCGTAACCGCCGGTAATAGACCCGCAACCATGCCGTATTCCTTCACGCAGCGGCGCAATTCGTTGGCTGCTTCTGATGGATATTGCACCGGCAGCAGCGCCACGCCCTTCAAGCGCTTGTCGATCTTGCAGTAGCGATCATAAAGCCAGTTGTTGTACATGCGCGAGACCACACAGGCCCAGTCGTGATCTTGGATCAGACCTGCAGAGAGGCCAGCCGTGGGGTATAGCACTGCGGCGGAAATCTTCGAGCCCTCGATGAATTGAATCCAGCTATTAACATCGATTTTGGTCACTTTGTTCAAGCCGCGGACAAAGCCGCGCGGCCAGCCGTCGAGAGAAGGGAAGATTGAAAACGTCCCGGTGCGGCGGTGGCCCGTGAAGTCGCCATCGAAGTACTGTTCCATTTCCACGTCGGTCTCTAAAACGTGACCGTCGGCATCGATGACTGTAACTTGGTCTAGCATGTGAATTCTCCGGTTTGCGCGCTGCCTATTTCGTCCCATTTAATAGTGCCCCAGCAAGCTGCGGGGAATATTGGATTTAATGAAATGCTGCTTTACTCTTCTTTTACTGCGCTAAACCATGGGAGATTAGCTCAGGTTGTACAACTTAGCGCAGTTATCCCAAAGAATTCTCTTCTTGCTCTCGTTGGAAATATTCTGCTCCAAAAATTCCTCCACACCCTGCGGAAAATCCGAGTCCCCGTGGGGATAATCTGTCGAGAAAACGATGCGGTCATCGCCAACTAGGTCGATGATCATGGGCAGCTCTTTTTCATGTTCAGTGGAAATCCAACATTGGCGCTTAAAATACTCGCTAGGCTTCAATTTGCCTGCCGTCGGAAAACGCCCCTTGACCATAGCGTTGTCCAGCCGATGTAATAGGAACGAGACCCAGCCGCAATAACATTCCAGAAAGGCAAGCTTCAACTTCGGATGACGGTCGCAGACACCGCCGCCGATCGTGTCAGCCAGCGCCAACATGTTTTCCATCGGATGCGAGACCACGTGGCGTAGCAGAAGATTGTCACCAAAACGGTCGCCGATCTGCGGCACCTCACCGGCCGAGGTCGCCGAGTGAAACCCCATGGGCACGCCGAGTTCCTCCAAACACGACCAGACCGTGTCGAAGTAACGCGAATGCCAGGGCAGATCATGCAGCGGTTCAGGCCGCGCAAACACGCCGATAAAGCCCAACTTGCTAACGCAGCGCTGCGCCTCCCTAACCGCTTCGTTGGGATCGTGGAAGGAAAGCATGCCGACGCCTTTTAACCGCTTGGGATCTTCTTGGCAAAAATCGTAGAGCCAATTGTTATACGCCCGTGCCACCGCAGCCCCAAGCCTCGGGTCCATCCCGCTGCGCATCATGATGCCCAAACCGATTGAGGGATAGAGCGCCGCAACGTCTAAGCCTTCGCGATCCATCGCCTTCAGTTGAGTTTTGGCATTGAAGCCGTTGTTGCGGTATTCGGCAATCTCCTGATCGATCCTGGTCGCGTCGTAAATGCCGCCTCGAAAAGCTGGCTTGTAACCCTGGAGAATCTTGCCGTCCAACATGACCATTGCTGAACTGCGGGCGGTGGAACTCAAAATTTTCGGCCCTCGGCCAAGCCACTCAGGGTCTAGGTATTTATCCCACAGGTCTGCCGGCTCGCGCAGATGCATATCGGAATCGAGAATCTTAAAACCATCTTTCATTATTAGACTTCCTCCGAAAACTCTAAACTTCCTGAAGGCTATCACTGAACCCTTTCCGCTGGCAACGGACGGCAGCCTTAAGTGGCTCCTATCGCCCCTCCATCGGAAAAAGCCTAAACGTCAGCTCAAAGGCCCTTGACAGATAGGTTTCTTGCGACGTTGCGCGCCAGCGCCGCCGGCGGGCGCATGCCGTAGACCACCGCTTCGAGGATTTCATCATCGCTGGCGCCGCATTCGCGCGCTTTGCCAAGGTGAAGATTGGCGCCCCTTTCGTAGCCATGCGACATGCAGACAGCGAACAGTATTAGCTGCGCGGTTTTCGCATCCAGCGAGCCTTCTTTGTATTTCACGTCAAAGAATTCTTTTTCTACGGCCATGCTCTTCTCCCCTTTCATTCCGATACATTGAGCTACACTAGGAGAGGCAGTCGCCGGCTGTCAATAACTTTACGGCGCCGAGCCACGAACAAGGGTTTTTCTCTAGTCCACGCCGACCTGCTGTCAAACGCTTTATGTCATTGGCGTCGCGGGCAGATGGCTTGGAACGTGCGCTCAATCGGTTGACAGTCTGAGTTCGCCTGTGCGAACCTCCGTGACGTAGCGCTAATCATCATTCGGGAGATATCATTATGGCCATTGCTGATTTGCCGACGGGCGTAAAGCTTTACTACGAATCCCATGGCGAGGGAGAGCCTTTTGTCTTCATTCCGGCGACGGGATTTTCTGGCGAAGTGTGGAAATCGCATCAGGTGCCGGTGTTGGCGAAATCGATGCGGGTGATCACCTTCGACCCGCGCGGTTGCGGCCGTTCGAGCCGGGTCACCGGCGTGTGCACTATCGATCAGATGGCTTGTGATGTGGCCGCGCTGCTCGATCATCTAGGTCTGCCTTCGGCCCATGTATTAGGCCATTCCATGGGTGGGCGGATCGCGCTGGCACTGGTACTCAACTATCCCAAGAAGGTTAAAAGCTTGATTCTTGCGGCCGGCGGCTCGGGTCCTGCGGCGCGTCCCGGCCCAGACTGTGTGCCAGGGTTGCCCTATTTTCTAACGGTGGAGCTGATCGAAAAAGGCTTCAACGAATTCGTCCGCCATGAAGTCTGTGACACAGAAACCTACTTTACCGACGACTATCGGCGCCAATATCCCGACAAAGTAAAAGCGTTTTACGATTTGCTCTGGCCGACCCACGCCAAGCTACAGGACTATTTGCAGCTCTGTATCGCGCGGCACAATTGGGAGGGAACCCATCGGCTGGGGGAGATCCAGGCGCCAACCTTGGTCGTCGTCGGCGACAAAGATATAATTGGCAGCAATCATGTGCCGCAATCGGAGGTTCTCGCGCAGAGAATCGCCGGTGCCAAGTTGAAAGTTTTAACTGGCCAGTCCCATGGATTTTTCTGGCAAGTGCCCGAGGAAACCAACGGTTGGATTGCCGATTGGGTAAAAAGCCACTGAGCGAGAGAGTTACTTTAAGATCGCTGTGAGTTTTTCCACCAACCGGGCGTCAAGTTTGTAGACGCCGGGCGATGATTTTTCCCAGCTCCAGACCGGTCAGCGGATTAAAATCGAGCGCGGCTCTTTTGGCGCAACAGTAGGTTTTTCATCAAGCAGAAATGGAATTGACATCTCTGCTCATCCTCGATATAGCTTCGGCTCGTCGGCGTCCCCCGCCAAGGCCGGTACATGGTTCCAGTCGTTTTCGGAAGAAAAACGGTAATCAATGCTGTCGCGTGAAGAGAATAACCTTTTGACCCGAGTGGGACCGGGCACGGCGATGGGCGCCCTAATGCGTTCGTACTGGCTGCCGGCGTTGCTTTCCGAGGAGATTCCGCTGCCCGATTGTCCGCCGGTGCGGGTGCGCCTGCTCGGCGAAGACTTGGTCGCGTTTCGCGATACCAACGGCCGGGTCGGACTCCTGGGCGAGCACTGCGCCCATCGCGGCACTTCATTGTTTTTCGGCCGCAACGAAGAGTGCGGCCTGCGCTGCATTTATCATGGCTGGAAGTTCGGCGTGGAGGGTCATGTGCTGGACACGCCGGCGGAGCCGGCGGGTAGCGAGTTTCACCGCAAGCTTCGTCACACCGCCTATCCCTGCCAGGAAATTGCCGGGATGATTTTTACCTACATGGGCGCGGCGGAACGAATGCCGCTGTTGCCGCGCTATGAATGGGCGGATCTTGCACCGGGGCAGACTTTTCCAGTGAAGTCATTTCTCGAATGCAATTATCTTCAGGGCATCGAAGGCGACTTCGACTCATCGCACACGACGTTTCTGCACAACAACGACGTTCAGAACAAAGAGACGCTCAAGCGCGACGGCGCGCCGGCGCTGGAAGCCGAAGACACGAGCTTTGGCATGCGCGCCATCTCGATCCGCAAGCTCGGCGCCGAGCGCGTCTACGTGCGCACAAGTCCCTACATCATGCCTAGTTTCAGCATCGTGCCAGGGCCGCCGACGGCCAAGTTCGAAGAGGACGACATCCGCGGCTTTCGCTTTTGGGTGCCGATCGACGATCGGACGAGTTGGCTCTATATCCTCAACATGCGCAAGCGGCCCTTCGACGACAGCGAGCGCGCCGCGCTGCGCAGTTGGATCGAGCCGGACTACCGGCGCAAGCGCAATCTGCACAACGACTATCTGATCGACCGAGGCTTACAGCGCGCCAGGCTTTTCTCGGGCATCGAGGCGGTGAACCCCGCCGAACAGGATGGCTGCGCCACCGAGAGCATGGGGCCGATCTTCGACCGCAGCCAGGAACATCTCGGGTACAGCGATAAGACCATCATCGCACTGCGCAAGTTGCTACTCAGCGCGCTGCGCGATCTCGCCGAAGGGAGAACGCCGCCCCATGTGATTCGCCAGGAAAGCGAACGGGACTTTTCAAGATTACGTTCGATCAAAGGCATCCTACCGGCGGGGACGGACTGGCATCGTGTGCTCGACGGCTTGCGGCCGAATGATGGCTAGGGCGATGGTTCCAAGTCATTCAAACCGTTCCAAACGCTCAACGCGTTTCGGATATCGCGTTCGGATGCCGAGCGCAGTATTGGCGCTGGGGCTCTTTCTTGGAGCTCCAACATCGTCCTTCGCTCAGTCTTTGCAAAAATCTATCGCGATGATCGGCGCCCGCAGCGGCGCATCCTGGCCGCTGTGGATCGCCAAAGAAACCGCGCTCTACGCCAAGTACGGCCTCGATGTGGAGTTGGTCTATGCCGTTCATCCGGCGCCGATCGTGGCGGTGATCACCGGACAGGCGGCGATGACTTCGGCCGGCGCCGATCCGGCGGTGCTATCGGCTGCCAAGGATAATTCGCTGGTGATCCTCGGCGGTTTCTTGAACAAGGGATCGTTCGCCATGGTCGGCTCGAAGAACGCTGTCGACATGAAGCAGCTAGCCGGCAAGAAGATCGGTGTCGGCCGGGTCGGCGACCCGCCCTATCATATGGCGGTGAGCCTCTTGAAAAAATATGGCCTCACGGCCCGCGACGTGCAGTGGGTTTCCGTGGGCGTCGACGCGGCGGCGCGGGCCACAGCGCTGCAGAGCGGCTTGATCGACGCCGCGCTGGTGACCGCGCCGGCTTATTTTCGCTTGCAAGCGGCGGGGCTGCCGGTGCTCGCCGTGCTGCTCGACCACGACGATATCTACGTTTCCACCTACGCGCTGTTTCGCCGCGAGGCGCTGACCAAAGAGCGCGCCGCCGCGTTGGCCTACACTAAGGCACATACCGAAGCGATCAAGCGATTCTACGATGACAAGCCAATGGCCACGGAGATCTTTCTCAAGTACGGCGGCGCGCGCAACAGCGACGACGCTAGCCGCGTCTACGATCTGTTCAAGAAGGCGCGGGCTTTCGAGGCGATTCCGTACGCGCTGAAGGGCTCGGTGGAAGCCGTGGCCGAGCGCCAGAGCCAAGAATTGAAGGGCGCCGACCTCGCCAAGATGTTCGACAACAGCCTGGTCGATCAGCTGGTCAAAGAGAAATACTTCGAGGCTGTTTTCGGGTCCACCATCCGCGATGAGCAGCAGCGCAAGCAGGCGCTGGCATTCGGACGTTGGTAGCGGCAACAGTCTGTGAGGAAACTCCCGTCAAAGCGTGGGCGCCCGCGCTTCTCAAACCAAATCGTATTCATCTAGACACGATCTGCTTGATCTGCTCCTGGTAAGCGCTTTTTCTTAGCGCACTTGCCAGCGATCGCGCGGCATCGCAACGCCGCGCGCTTCGGCCGCTTTTGCCGCCCGTTCGGCGCCCGCACGCGCCCGCTCGATTTGCCAGTCCGCCACTTCCAACCCAAGTCCGTCGACGACCCGCACACGAAAATTGAAATAGGCACAAACATGGACAATGTCGAGGATGTCGCGGTCGCTCCAACCGACGTCGCGCAGTTTTTGCACGTCGGCCTCGCGCATACTGCTCGGCGTCAGTGTCAATTTCTCAGCGTATTCCAACATGGCGAATTCCGCAGGCGTCAACCCCATCTGGCGCCAATCGTCTTTGACCTGCTCCACTGAAAGATCGTCGCCGCCTTCTTGACGCAGAAACTCTGCGTGGGCGACGGTTCAGAATCGGCAATGGAGCGTCGCCGCAGTGACCGTGGCGATCAATTCTCGTTGCGCCGTGGTCAGCCGTGACTCGCCGCGCATGATCTCCCACATGAGTTCGGCGGTGTGCCACATCGCCTTGGGGTTTAGGCTATGCAACATCGGCGGACTGACTGGCGGGCCGCCGGAGCCGGCGTCGCGATCGCGATTGATCTGCTCCCCTTGACGTTGCGCGCGAATCTTGGCGTAGACTTCTTTCAATTCAGCGGTGGCTTCCTTTTCGGGAATGACTCTAATCCAAGGCATCGGATTTCTCTCCTTTTCGGTGCGATTTACCGTTCAACAACGCCGAATTTGACCACGTTGCGGCGAAAATATGGATAGGATTTTTAACCCACCTTTTCTATGGCCGGAGCTATAGCGGAGAACCGGCAGAACTGTCAATCCGTTTTCTACGCGATGAAAAAGCCCACTCTTCTACCGTCGGCTTGGCCGGCGAGCGGTCGGTAAGCGCGCGAAAGGTTGCTTACGGCGCCGCTCTGTCGAACTCGGAGCGAGCGGCGCCATCGGCTTGCAGTGGCAGGCGGTTTTCGGGTGTCAGATTTCCTGGAATAAGTCGACTCGACGAGCCGGGGCGCGCGGCGGGGCGCGGGTCGGCAGGCCCAGATGGCTGAGGATTTTGACAATCATCGGCCGTGGGCGATATATTTGCGCTCGGGAAAAAAGCTGCGTTGCATTTTTTTGCTATTTTAAAGTATCTAGCCCCACAGCCGATGCCATGCGCCGCGTACTGCTCATCGCGATTTGTTCGCTTGCGATAAATTCTTTGTGGTCTAACTCCGCGCTCGCGGCGGCCGCCGGCAGAATCATGCTCGGCTATGCCAGCCCAGGCCGCGCCCTGCCGTTTTGGCTGGCGCAGGATCTTGGACTTTTCCACAAGTATGGCATCGATGTCGAGCCGGTGTTTATACGCGGCGCGCCCATTCTCGTCGCCGGCTTGGCGGCGGGCGACATTCAAGTCGGCAGCACCGGTGGCAGCGCGACGCTGGCTGCCGTCGCCGGCGGCCAGGACTTAAGAATCATCGCCACCTTTGGCAGCCGCAACAATTTTGACTTGATGAGTCAGCCCAACATCAAACGACCGGAGGAGCTGCGCGGCAAGCGCATCGGGCTCACCAGCGTCGGCGGCACGACCTGGATGGCGTTGCTCCTGTGGCTCGAGCACTTCGGCCTCGATGTGCAACGCGACAAGATGCAGCTCCAGGCGCTTGGTGAGCAGGCGGTGACGGTGCAGGCCCTCGAAGCCGGCATTGTCAACGCTGCCGTCCTGGACGGCATCAACTCGAGCCGACTCAAACCCAAGGGATTCACGGTTCTCGGCGAATACGCCGATCTCAAGCATCAATTCGTCAGCCAGGCCCTGGTGGTGCAACGAAGCTATTTGCAGCAGCGCGGCGACACCTTGGAGAACTTGCTCAAGGCTCAAATCGAAGCGGTCGCCTACATCCTGGCACCCAAAAACAAAACGGCGGCCGTCAGAACGTTGATGCGGCGCATGAAAATTAGTGCCGCGGGAGCCGAAGAAGGTTATCTTGACCTACTGCGTGTCTTGGAACGTAAGCCGTTTCCGTCGGTCGAAAGCATCGCCCAGGTGCAGCGCTTGATGAAAACTCAGAATCCGAAAATCGGCGCCGTCAACCTCGAAGAGATCAACGATGCGCGTCTGGTAAAGAAACTAGATGACAGCGGCTTTATCGATAGGGCGTTTGCCGCCCAGGGTATTAAGCCGTAACGGAGTCACTGCACTAAACGAAAGGCATGCAATGGACTTCAACCTTCCCGAAGAGCTGCAAATTCTCAAATCGACGGTCCGCAAATTCGTCGACGCCGAACTGATCCCGCTCGAACGGGAGTTTCGCCCCGCCGGCGAAGAGATGCCGGAGAAGTATCTCAAACCGCTGCAAGAAAAAGTGCGAGCGATGGGACTGTGGATGCTCGACGTGCCCCAAGAATACGGCGGCGCGGGACTCGATCTGCTGACGCGCTGCGTGATCAACGAAGAGATTTCGCGCACGGTCGCGCTGCCGTTTCGTTCCAATCCGCTCTTCGGTCCCGATGTTCGGCCGGTGTTGTTCTATTGCAACGAAGAACAGAAGCAGCGCTTTCTTCTGCCGGTCATCGAAGGCAAGCTCGAGGTCTGTTTTGCTCAAACCGAACCCGACGCGGGCAGCGACCCGGCAGCCATGAAAACCAACGCCGTGCGCGACGGCGATGATTACATCATCAACGGCACCAAGCGCTTTATCACCGGCGCGGGCACCTCGGACTACGCTCAGCTCATTGCCGTCACCGACAACGAAAAGCGCGCCCGCGGCGGCATCACCTGCTTCATGGTCGATATGAAAAGTCCGGGCGTCATCATTGAAAAACAATGGCAAACCATGATGGGCGACGATCCCTGGCAGATTCATTTTGATAACGTGCGCGTGCCCGCCGCCAATATCATCGGCAAGCTTGGCGATGGGTTCACGCTCGGCCAAAAATGGATCACCGCCGGCCGCATCAAAGGCCACGGCTCGCGCTGCATCGGCATCGCCGAACGGGCGTTGGACATGATGATCGAATACTCCAAGGTGCGCACCACCTTCGGCCAACCGTTGGCTAACCGCCAGGCGATTCAATTCATGATCGCCGACTCCGCCATGGAGCTGCACAGCGCGCGACTTATGGTCTACGAATGCGCCTGGCGCGCCGATCGCGGCGAGGACGTGCGCAATCTCTCCTACATGACAAAAATTGTCTGTACCGAGATGGCAAGCCGGGTGGTTGATCGCTCCATGCAAGTGCACGGCGGACTCGGCTTAATGAAAGAGCTGCCGCTCGAATGGTGGTACCGTCAAGTGCGCAGTCTGCGCATCACCGAAGGCAATCCGGAAGTGCTGCGCTGGCGCCTGGCGCAACATATCATTCGCAATCATAAGGGATAGACCGCGAGAAGACGGGCCAAAGCGAGGGCAAGTCGATCGTGCGCCCGGCTAAGAATTGGCGTTGACCGAAGCTCTGATAACCACGGCATCGGCAAACGTTTCGATCACGGCGGCTTTTGATTTGCCGAACGGAATGATCGTCAATTCGCCGATGTCGTAGGTGAGGAGTTTTTGCACTTGCGCGCTCACTTCCGCCGCGCTGCCCGCGACGGCAAAGCGTTCCACCCACTGGTCGCGCACCAGGTGAGCATGGCCCGATTCCATATGGTGGTAGGTATCGTAGTGTTGCCATAGCCGTTCGACCGCTTCGCGGTCCGTCGGGTCGTCGAGTTTACCCATGCGGTGGAGCCGGCCCAAATGGGTCATCGCCGTGCGCGCGATCTTGCCTTTGACCTCTTCGCGCGCCTCTTGGGAATTTTCCGCGATGCAGCAAGGAATTCGGTAGGTAACTTTGACTTCGTCGAGCGGCCGGCCAACTTCGGCACAGCACTGCTTTAGCGTCGCAATCGTCTGCGCCAGCGTGCCGACCTCACCCGTATAGATGATTCCGTCGCCAAGCAGCGCCGCGTGTTTCATGACCTTGGGTGCGCGCGTGCCGAGAAAGATCGGAATCGTCGCGCCACCGCTGTAGACGCAGCGCACCGGCCGGCCGTTCAGCTCCACTGTGTCGCCCGCCATCAGGCGCTTTACTTGCTCGATCATGACGCCAAAGACTTCGCTGGTCACCGGTTTCATACCGATGTTTTCCGGCCCGGTCGCACCGACGCCGATTCCCAAAAGAACACGCCCAGGCGCCAATTCATTCAACGTCACCATCGCGCTCGCCGTGACGGTCAAATGGCGCACCAACGGGTGGGTGACCCCAGGACCGATGGCGATTCGCTTGGTCGTCATCGCCATCGCGCCCATGAGCGCGTAGGGCTCGCGCCAGATCATGTGCGAATCGCCGACCCAAAAACGATCGTAGCCCAGCTCGTCAGCGAGTTGCGCCAAGCGCAAACCCTCACGGGCGTTTTCGGTGGCGAAGAGGCCAACGCCGAACTTTATTCTCCCCATTGCCATTGCCAAAAGTAAGGAGTGAACAGTCAGGGGCTAAACCCTCCCCTCCCCGTCTCCTTACTCCTTACTCCCCACTTCTCACTGTTCTCGCGCGTCGCGCGCAATTTCCTCGTGGCCTCGACATCCACCACCAAACGCATCAGGTCGATCACAACACCATAATCCGCACGCGCATGTTCGATGGTCACGTAGCGGTCAAGCACGTCGCGCAAAACCAATTGCGGATCGCGCTCGAACGGGTCGCCGAAACCGCCGCCGGCGTTGGTCTGCACGCGCACCACATCGCCCGGTTTGAGAAAAACTTCACGCACACCGTCGGCGACTTGGACGTTGTTGACGAAAACATCCCCGACCTGGGCGCTGCCGCCGCCGAAGATGCCCCAGGGCGGCAGCTTGCCGCGCATGCTGCCTTTTAAGCTGCGCACCGGCACGACAGCGTTTATCAAAGCTTGATATTCGCGCGTGCTGCCCATGCCGCCGCGATACTTCCCCGGCCCGCCGGAGTCCGGCGTGACCGAAAACCGAGTGATACGCAGCGGGAATTCACTTTCGTGGATTTCAATCGGTCCGGGGCGAAACTGTCCCGCGCCCAACGGTCCGTGAATCAGATTCACACCGTCGCGGCCGTTGGTGGCGCCCTGCGCGGTGTTCAACAATTCCATCAAAACCCAGGACTTGCCGTCCGCACCCGTGCCCATTAAACGGATCGAACCACCGCCACCGGCGGAAGCGGCGGCGCGCTCGGGCGCGAACTCCCCCAAGGCTTTCACGGCCATGTCACAGACCAGGTGTGCCAGCGGCGTGTAGTGCGACACCGCCGCTCCCGGTCTGGGGCAAACCATCGTGCCCTCCCGAAAGCGAAACTCGATGGCTTCGACAAAGCCGTGATTGAAAATCAAATTGGGATCGGTCAGCGCCATCACGGCGCAGTAGCAGCTATTCTTGACCATGGGCATTGCCAAGTTCACCGCCCCCTGCGCCTGGGCGTCGGAGCCGGTAAAATCGAAAACAATCTTGTCGCCGGTCTTGGTGATTTTCAGATGGGCGCGCAGCATGCGCTTGAAGTCGACGTTGTCGTGATCGAGGATGCCTTCGGCCTCGTGCGTGCCGTCGGGCATCGCTCTAAGAGAGTTGCGCAGGCGCTCGGCAACTTTGTTCATCAGCTCGCGTCCCGCTGCCGTGACCGTAGGCGCGCCAAAGCGGGCGCACAGCTCGCGCAGGCGCCGCGCGCCGACCTGACAGGCGGCCACTTGACCGCGCAGATCGCCTAAAGTTTCCCCGGGAATACGGCTGTTGGCACCGACGATGCGCTCGATGTCGCGATTGACGGCGCCGCGGCTGTAAAACTTAACCGGCGGCAAAACCAATCCCTCTTCCCACAGATCGCGCGCCGCAGTCAGGCCGCGAATGCCACCCAGGTCGGGCTTGTGCGCCAGTGTGCCGCTGTAGCCGACGATCTTTCCTTCATAAAAAATCGGCATCAGAATAACCGTGTCGGAGGTGTGGGTCACGTTGCCCTCGAAGGGGTGATTGAACAGCAGCGCGTCGCCTTCTTCCAACTCCTCGGCCAGGAAATATTTGGGCAGATGGTCCATCACCGCCGAGAACGACGCGAAGTGAAAGGGCAATTTCTTCGATACCGCTAGAGTTCGCAGCTCGGCGTCCAACAGCCCTGCGCTGCCGTCTTCCGACTCGCGCAGCACGGTGGAATAACCGCTGTGAAACAGCACGACGCGCATTTCCTCGACGATGCTCGTCACTTTGGAGTTGACCAACTCAAGCACGATGGGATCGACGGCGCCGCTCATTTTGCCACCTCGATGATGACATTGCCGAAGCGATCGACGTGGGCGTGCTGATGTGGGTGAATCACGATAGTGGAATCGACCTGCTCGATTATAGCCGGCCCCGGGATTCGGTTGCCGTGCGCAAGCCTGTCACGATCATAAATCGGACAATCGATCCAACCGTCAAAGTAAGCTTGCCGGTGGCTCTTGAACGCCGCGCTGGCGCTTTCACCCTGGCGCGGCAGCACTTTGGGATCGGGCTTGGGCAGCGGCACACGCGCGGTGACGCGATAATTGACGATCTCAACTCTCTGATCGTCGGCGCGCGTGCCGTAGTGCGCCTCGTGGCGCTGATCGAAAGCTTCGCGCCAGCCGTCCTTGTCAGCGGCGGAAAGGTGGCTGGCGATGGGGATGGCCAACTCATATTTCTGGATCGCGTAACGCAGCTCCAACGCGCGCTCGAAGCGGATCGACTCGGCCGCAATGTTCTCCGCGGCCATTTCCTCCAACGCGGTCTTTTCCAAGCTCTCAAAGATGGCTTGCACTGCACCGACTTCGACGTCGGCGAGTTCCGCCACTCGCGTGCGGATGTAGTCGCGCTTCAGATCCGAGACCAGCAGTCCCATCGCCGAAGCGACGCCCGGCGCCGGCGGGACGATGACTTTCGCGATGCTTAACTCCTCGGCCAATTTGGCGGCGTGCACCGGCCCACAGCCGCCAAAGGCCACCAGGGCAAATTCGCGCGGATCTTCACCGCGCGCCACCGTGATCAGGCGCAGCGCTTCGACCATGTGCGAATTGACGATCTTGACGATGCCATCGGCAGCTTTGATTGGGTCGAGACCGAGCGGCACTGCGACTCTGTTGGTAATTGCCTGTTGCGCGGCGGTCGCATCGAGCTTCATCTTGCCGCCAAGGAAAAATTCCGGATTGAGCCAACCCAGCGCGACGTCGGCGTCGGTGACCGTCGGCTCGGCGCCGCCGGTGGCATAGCAAGCCGGGCCCGGGTCAGCCCCCGCGCTCTGTGGTCCGACTTTTAACATGCCGGTGTCGTCCATCCACGCGATGCTGCCGCCGCCGGAGCCGATCTCGATCAAGTCGAGCGACGGCATGCCGAGCAGCCATTCACCGGCTTGGAAGCGCGACACCGTGCGCGGCTCGTGATTTTCCACCAGCCCCGCTTTCGCCGTGGTGCCGCCCATGTCGAAGGAGATGATTTTGCTATGATCGGTCATGCGGCCGATATGGGTCGCCGCCAACACTCCGGCAGCGGGCCCCGACTCAATGATCTGCACAGGGATCTTTTTAACGACACCGGCGGTGAGGCTGCCGCCGGTGGATTGCATGATGTAGAGACGACGATGAAAGCCGCGCTGCGCCAGTGTCTGCTCAAGACGATCGACATAATCGATTACGATCGGCGCGACATACGCATTCGTCACCGTCGTCGCCAGGCGCGCGTACTCGCGGATCTGCGGCAGCACCTCGGAAGATAAGTAGACATGCGCGGTCGGGACGGCTTCAAGGATCAGCTCGCGCACGCGTTCTTCGTGGGCCGGATTCAGAAAAGAAAACAACAGGCAGACCGCCACCGCGTCGACTCGTGCCTGCTTGAGCACTGCCAATTGACGTCGCAGCGCCGCCTCATCCAACGCTTTGATCACCTTGCCGTCGGCGCCGACCCGTTCGGGTGCTTCAAGGGTACGCCGCTGCGGCACCAACATGCGCGGTTTGGGGTAGCAGAGATAGTCGTAGCCGCCGGGCCGAATCTGACTAAGCTCCGGCGTCTCGTAAACGCCGCTGTAGCCCTCGGAGATCACCAACCAAGTCTCGCCGCCCTTTTGTTCGAGGAGCGCGTTGGTGGCGACGGTGGTGGCGTGAAACAGGAGCGAGACATCCGCAGGTTTGTGGCCGTTATGAAAATAGCTTTCCAGCGCCGCGATCACGCCCTGGGTAAAATCTTTGGGGGTCGTCGGAACTTTGAGATTGAAGAACTCACCGCGCTCTTCCTCGAGCACACAGAGGTCGGTAAACGTTCCGCCGATGTCGGTCCCGACACGAAAACGGGGCATATCAATTCCTGGATAAGTTAAAACCGGTCAACGACGCCATTGTGCTGCGTGCTTAGCGCGCAAAGTTATCCGAATTTCTAGCGGTACAATCCCTTCTGCGCTAACTCACGCACGATGCTTTCGTCCACAAAAGCGTCCGCGGTCGCTCCTTTAGCTTTTGGATCTGGGCTTTGGCGCAAAACCTCGACGATGCCTTCCTTGTTGACCTCCGGCGTGCGCTGGATGAAATCGACACCATACTTGTACACCGCATCGAGAATCTCAGGATCCTCCTCGCGCATGTATTTTTTGATCACGCCGATGGTAAACGGCTTGTCGCCGTTCATCCGCTTGACTCCTTCCGAGTAGCCTTTCATGAAGCCCAGTGCCATGGCGCGGGTTCTTTTAACGAAGCTCCGGGTGCTGGCAATCGATGAGTAAGGAAAATAAATTCCTGACTTGGTCATATCGACCAGGATCTTCGCGCCGCCCTTTTCCGCGCGCAAACTGTTAGGCGGCGCGATCGGCGCGGCAAAGATCGCTCGGCTCAGAAGCGAGGTCGCCAGACCGCGGTGGCCGCCGGCAATCTGCAACACCGGCACATCTTTCACTGGCTCAAGCCCAGCCCGTCTGAGCACCTGACGCATGGCGAAGTCAGTCGACGAGCCAAAGCGCGTAACGCCGACCGGTTTGCCGCGCAAATCCGCTACGGCCTTGATCTCCGGCATCGCCATGAAATGCACGGCAGGTACGATGGAGATGCCACCGATGAACACGCCCTCGCCACCCTTGAGACTCGATTCGATCACCGGCTCACCGCCGGCGAGAATGATTGGCGCTTCGCCCGCCATCATCGCCTGCAGCGCCGTGGTGGCGCTTTGGATATAGACTAGATTGACGTCGAGGTTTTCCCGATCGAAATAACCGGCGTCTTTGGCCACCCAACAAGCGAGAAACAGACCGCTGATCGAAGCGTAGACGACGTTCAAACGATCCTTCGCTACGACCGGTTGCGCCGCCGCAGCCACAAGCAAAACACCCACAAGCAAACAGCAAATTTTTCTCATGACATCACTCCCGTACTCGCTCGTGAATTTCCAAGATTCACTATCCCTTGAAATAGTTCAAGGCTTGAGCTTGAGCTAGCCAATAGTCCCGACCGGAAACGAATGCGCAGACGCAATGCAACCGGCGACAACGAACGATGTGGCTATGCGCTATGTAAATCCTGGTACTATGGGGTCCTTGGAAAAGAGTCATTGCCATTGCGAATAGCGTTAGTGGGGACGTTCATACCCGGAATATTTCGCTGCCTCGGGAGTTTTTCGAAATTGGAATGCGGCGGTCGGGAACAGAGCATGCACAAACCATTCGTGCGCTCTGCCGTGGTCGGCAGGATCAATGCGGTGCACTTAATGCAAGGTACCTTTTCAATCGGTATGAGCAGTCCTCCGACCGAGGCTATGATTGCTACGAGTCCTTGTTGTATCACCCAGGAGTAACGGCGATTGTCAGCGCTCTTTCGGGACTACTTCCTTGAAGAGATACGGAGGAGCCGTCTCTCAAATCCTTTACTAGCCGATCAGCGGAATCTGCCGAAAGTAGCACGACGTAACCGTCTGCCATGAATCGAATGTCGTCCGCAGGAGCATTGCCGGGGATCCAGCGCCGGCCACGACCTGCCTCTTCAGCGACTTATTCGATGGCTCCTTCCTGCCGCAATGCCACGATGTCACGGCTGGCATAGCCCAACTCGTGCAATACCTCGTCGGTGTGCTCTCCCGGCACGGAGCCCATGCGCCGCACCGATCCGGGAGTTTCGGAGAGCTTGGGGCCGATCCCCACGTGGCGCACAGGCTCACCGTCCAACTCTCCAACCTCCTGGACCATGCGGCGATGCAAAATCTGCGGGTCCCGAAAGGCCTCCTCCAGAGAGTGAACCGGACTCACAGCTATTGGATCTATGCCGCCGAGCTTCTCGCACCATTGATCCCGTGTACGAGTCAAAAAGGCCTTGCCGAACGCCTCCAGGATCTCCGGATATCGTGGTGCGTCCATTTCATGAGGAATGAATGCCTCACAGCCCAAGGCGCGGCAGAGTTTCACCCAGAAGCGAGGATCGCCGCACGCCACACTGATGTATTTGCCGTCCTTGCATCGATAGACGTTGTACGAGGGCTGAAATCTGCCGTGTATCCGCGGCCTGTCCTTGGGAATCGCTCCCCCTTCGAGGTGCACGGAACCCAGGTGCGCTAATAAATAGAACACGCCATCGGTGATGGAGATGTCGACGTACTGGCCGCATCCGGTTCGCTCCCGGGCCATGAGTGCTCCGAGAATACCGATGACCGCCTGCATTCCGCCGCCGGCCAGGTCGGCGATCATGTTGGGCGGGACCATGGGCGTTGCCCCTTCGGGACTCAGCACGTGGAGTGCGCCGGCAACCGCGTTATAGTTGACGTCATGACCGGGCAGCTTCTCGTAGGGGCCGTCCTGGCCATAACCCGAGATGGAACAATACACGAGCCTCGGGTTGATGGCCCGCAAGGCGTCGTAGTCGCACCCCAACCGCTTCATCACACCCGGCCGAAATCCCTCCACGAACACATCCAAATCCTCGCACAGACGGTGGAGGATCCGACGCCCCTCCGGGTTCTTGAGGTTCAAGATGACACTGCGCTTGTTGCGGTTGAGGGCGTCGAACGCTGCGGCGCGGCGCTCGGCTCGGCCTCGCGCCGGTGGCCTGGCACCCGGCTCTTCGAGGCGGATGACGTCGGCACCCAGGTCACCCAGAATCATGGTGCAATAGGGTCCCGGACCACGCCGGGTAAAGTCGATAACCTTGATGCCTTCAAGCGCTCCGCTCACGTCGCCCTCCTTTATTATCTGCCTGCGTATTTCGCTCAATCCGGCCGGTGATTTCGCTCCATTGCGGCCGCCTAATTCGCAGGATTGCGGCCGGTGGGAGTCGCCGCGACGCTGGGATTTTGTAGATAGCCCAAGGACTCTCTTGGTTGCAAGTAAGTTGATCGTTTCTTCCGATCGCTTTAAGGCCGAGCCGACCGACACGACAATGGGTTTTGATAAGGCAGAAAATGAATTCACAGCTATCCCGGTCCTGCGATAGGGCTCCGGTCATAACTGGGTTCTTCAAACTTCCGCCCGCGCAGGCGGCCAGACCTAAAGAGGTTCTCGGAGACCAGAGTCGCCCATTTTTCGCCTTAGCTTGTGGTGGCCGGCGGCCGGCGTTGGCGCGTCGCCTGCTCATAGGCATAGGCGAGCCGAATCATCTGGCCATCGGCATAGGGCCGTCCTAGAAAGGTGATGCCTGCTGGCAGGCCGTCGCGGGTGAAGCCCGCCGGCACGGCAATGCTCGGCACGAAGAGCAGAAACGTGTTTAGGTGCGGCGCGCCTCGGTGATTCACATAAGGAGGGTTGACGCCGTCGCGAATCAGCGTCGGTTGATGCTCGACGGATTTGTGCACGATGGCGTGAAGCTTGTTGTCGGCCATAACCTTCAACAGATTTGTCATAAGCGCATCGCGCGCCATTAAACAATCGTAATATTTCGCCGCATCGGAGGAAGTCTTCAAACGATGCTTGGCACTGTGGGAAACCTTGGCAAACTCCGGCGACGCCATGGCCTCGGCGCGCGACTTGAACGGCGCGTTGCGGTTGCGGCCGTAATAGATGGCAAACGCTTCCTCGCCGGAAGTAGGATCGTCGGCGCGCTTGGCTAACAGTTCGTTTAGCCGTGGAATCACGATGGGATCGACGGTCGTGGCGCCGGCGGATTGCAAATCGACAATCGCCCGGTCGAAGACTTCGCTGACCTGCTTGAAGTCGTCTGAATCGGGCTCGGTGTGATAGCCCATCGGCTCGCGCAGGACCCCGATACGCGCAGCGGCCAAGCCGCCACGGTCGAGAAACGCAGCATAACTCTCCGGGCAGTGGTCGAAGCCCCAGGCGGTCAGTGGATCTTCCTCGTCATAACCAACCAGGACGTCCAGCAGCAGGGTTAGATCCTTGACGGTGCGCGCCATCGGGCCGAGGGAACCAATTTTTTGCGGCCAGCCGGAGTAGGAACCGGTGCGGCTTACCAGCCCCGCGGTGGTGCGCATGCCGACGATGGAATTCCAAGTGGAGGGGCGGCGGATTGACGCTAACCCTTCCTGGCCTACGCCGAGGGCAGCGAAGTTTGCCGAGACACTTGCCGCAGTGCCGCCCGACGAGCCGCCAACGGTGCGTTCCAACGCATAGGGGTTTTTGGTTGAGCCAAAGAGCGACCCATGGGTGTCGCCGCCGCCCAGTTCGCCGAGAGTCGCCTTGCCTAAGATGATCGCGCCAGCCTGTTTCATTTTTTCGACGATGAATGCATCGCGATCCGGATAGAAGTCTTTAAACAGCACCGATCCCAAAGTGGTTGCCGTGCCGACCGCATCGATTTGGTCTTTGAGAATCACGGGGATGCCGTGCAGTGGCCCGGTCAGCCCCGAAGTCGCGTACGCCTTGTCTAAACGATCAGCCTCAGTGAGAGCCGTTGGACTTATCGCAATGACGGAGTTGATCGCCGGGCCGCTTTTGTCGAGGACCTCGATGCGGTCGAGATAGCTTTGTACTAATTTTCTGCAAGTGAGCTGGCCCGATTTGAACGCACTATGGATGCTATCGATGGTCGCGTCGATAATCTCAAACGGTGCTGTGGTTTCCATGGTCTTTGCTCCCCGATGGGCAATTTAGAGTAGGCGTCGGCGCCTGAGAAGTTCACTACTCATATAGCTTATTGATAAAACCGCTTTGATCAAGGCTCTTGATAATGCTCGCATCCACGAATGAGTTGGGATCGGCGGCTCTCGCCTTGGCGTTGTCCTTGCCGAGAAACTCCAAGACGGTTTTGACCCCCTGAATGGACGGGTAGGGCGCTTTGTTATAGTAGGTTGACGCCAACAGATCGTAAGATTTTTCCAAGTATTTTTCCTGCTGAGGCTCGGTGCGGAGTTTCTTCTTGAGAACTTCCAGGCTATCCTTCTTGTTCCTTTTGAAATGGGCGATTCCTTCGAGATACCCTTTCAGGATGCCGGTCGCGGTTTCGTTATTTTTTCGCAAATAGCCGCGCCCAACCGATAACGTGTTTTGCAAATAGTAAATGTCCATGTCAGCCAAATCGGCGAGAACGTTGTAGCCCTTTTCCTCAGCGATAAACACCGTCGGCTCGGTAAACACTCCCGCGTCAATCGTGCCATTGTCGATGGCGATCAGCATCGTCGGTGAGGATTCCCAGTTGACCAGTTGCACTTTGTCTATGGCGATATTCCACTTGCGCAGCAAGAGCTGGAGAACGGTATGAGAGGAGGAACCAAAACCAATGATGCCGATTTTCTTGCCGATCAAATCTTTGGGGTTCTTCAAGGCCGGACGAGTAATCAACTTCTGCACACCTTTATCCAAGATCGATGCGACCATGACCACATCGGCGCCGGCCAACGCGGCGCTGATCGCGGCTGCTCCGCCTGCGGTGGCAAACTGAATATCGCCGCCGACCATCGCGCTGATCGCGCGTGCAGCGCCGCCGCCAACGTTTGTCACGTTGATATCGATCCCATGTTTCTTAAAAAAACCACGCTCTTCGGCCAGCCAAATCGCACCGTTAACAGAACTCGTTGCACTCAGTCCGAGGGTCACCGGCTCTGCAGCAAAAGTGTATTGGCAAAGAGCAAAGATGGAGAGAGTTTTGACAGTTAGACTCGCAACGAATTGTTTAAGCGCCATGCGTCCTCCGACGTCGACAGTGAGTTTTTGTGTTCGGTTGCGCGCAGACTGGATAGTAGCAAACGAACACAGGGATGAAAAGTAAACGCTGCACGGCGGTTCAAGGGCAACTCGTCAGTTCCAACCCTTCGATACGGCCTTACAGGCCTACTCGGGACGAACGGGTTATTTTAGATTTCGCGCCGTTCGAGCGGAAGACCTGGACGGCTCGTGTCACAGGTTCTAAAGGTTTTTACGGAGAAGGAGGTCTAGGGTGTTTGCAACGTGAGATTTTGCAGAACCGAGGCGCTGTGCTAACGTCGCCTGTGCGCGCCATAGCGCGGAAAGGCGGTGGCCATTTTGATCAGTGCCGCAAGCGACAGGCTTCTTGTTTCAACGACGCGCCGAGCGATGCTCTGGGCATGGATATTTTTGTTTCTAACTTCAGCCGCGCCCAGCCTCGGCGCGGATAGGATCCGCATTTTTTATTCTGCCATCACCGGCGAGCAGTCGGCTTTTTACATCGTCAAAGAGTCCGGCATGTTTCAGAAATACGGTCTCGATCCGGAGGTTATCTTTTTGGACAGTGGCACCATCGCCGTGCAGGCGATGCTGTCCGGAGAGGTTCAACTGGGGTTGTTGGGATCGACCGCGGCGATAGCAAGCAACCTGCGCGGATCGGACATTAAGATTATCGCCGGCATGATCAACAGTTTGACCTATGTACTGGTATCGGATCCGAAGATCACTCGTCCTGAGCAGCTCAAAGGCGCTAAGATCGCGATCTCCCGCTTTGGCTCGCTCTCGGATTTTGGCGTCAGATACGCGCTCAAGCGCCTGAACGTGCCGGTATCCGATGTCACGCTTCTCCAACTTGGAGGTGGTCAAACTTCGCGTTTGGCCGCGCTCCGGTCGGGCGTCGTGCAAGCGGCAATCTTCGCGCCGCCAATTACGCGTGTGGCTCGAGAGCAGGGGTTTTACACCATGCTGGATCTGATGAAGGACAAGTTCGAGTACGCCGGTTCGGCGTTCGTCGCTAGCGCTGCCTTCCTGCGCGAAAAGCCCGACCTCGCAACGCGCTTCCTGCGCGCCTACGTCGCCGGCATACAGTACGGAAAAACCCATAAGGAAGAGAGCATGCGCATTACCGCGCGCTACATGAAACTCGATTACAACAAAGATCGCGCCAGTCTGGAGGAAACCTACAACGTATTCATTCAGGACGTAGTGCAGCGCAAACCCTATCCCTCGTTGGACGGCATACAGAGGGTGCTCGATCAGATCGTCGAGAGCGATCCCAAGGCCAAAACTGCCAGGCCAGAACAATTCGTTGATACCCGCATATTGTCGGGGCTGGATCGCAGCGGCTTTATCGACGCGCTCTACAAGTAGTCAACCTCGCCGAGTCTTCGACCTCGACATTGAGCACTGCGCCAATTGCGACCGCTGCGTCGCCCAAGCCAGCCAAAGCAAAACCGAGATTTTCATCAAACGGAAAGGCGATTGACACCCGCGCCGGTTCGGCGATATAGCTCCGGTCAGAAAAAATGGTGGGTCAATTTTTCTATACCTAGCCCGGATTATTCATCGCTGCGGCGCGATCGAAGTGAAACTCTTCCGGAGCGAAGGCAACAGATATCCGCTTCGACGCCGCCTTGTAGGGGCGACCGGCGGTCGCCCTGCTCTGCGAATCGCAGTGAAAAGGTCGAAGAGATG
>VGTH01000068.1 GCA_016874755.1 Deltaproteobacteria bacterium
CCTCAGTGTGCTTTTCTCTCATCGGCGTATCCTTTCCTGCCTGCGCCAACAGGCAGCCTTTCGTTTTTAGATTCGCGAAAGGGTACGCCTACCTATTTCCTATTTCCACACGCTTTGATCATAGCTCCTTCGTTGAGATTCCGGTTCTTGATTTCGATGAATCGGCCGCTGAAGTGTTGGCGCGACTAAGGCCCGCACATCGCCGACTGGGTTCGATGGACCTTAAGATTGCTACCATCGCATTGTCGCGTGACGCAACTCTGCTTTCACGCAATATTAGTGACTTCGAGCAAATCCAGGCGCTCAAAGTCGAGGACTGGACGCATTGATCACTGCGCTTCGTAGTGCTTCCGCGCCGAGGCGGCGATGTCGCCGCGGCGGGCGAACCAGACTTCTTTGTGGCTCTTGGCGTATTTGATCACTTCTTCGAAAGTATCGATCAATGGAATGCGCGAGCTCAGGTAGGCGTGGGTGATGACGTTCATCATGCTCGGATTTTGATCGCCGATTTTGTAGCGGTAGTCGAACTCGTCTTTGAACTTCTCGAAAAAATCGTGGCGCGTGCCTTCTTCTTCGATTCGATGATCGTTGATGGTGTATTGGTGCGGCACCATGATGAGCGTCTTGTCGCCAATCTTGATCGGGTAGGGCATCTCGTCGTCGTGAAAGTCGCAGTTGTAGAGCAAGCCGGCTTCAAGGTTCAATTCTAACGTGTTGTCAGTGGAGCGCACACCGGGCGACGACCAACCCGTCGGCGCTTCGCCCGTGGTTTCTTTGATCTTGGCGAGGGTGCGCTGCATGTTGTCGCGCTCCTGCTCGCGCGTGAGCATGTACAAGCGCGTGCCCTGATCCCAACCGTGGGCGACCATCTCGTGGCCGCGGCTGTGGGCGTATTTCACCAGCTCCGGGTAGTACTCGCAGGTGAGACCGTTGATCGGCATGCTCACTTTTACGTCATAGCGATCGCAGATATCGAGCAAGCGCCGCAGCCCAACCTTCGCGCCAAACTCTCGGTAGGTTTCAGTGGAATAATCGCGCCGGCAGACGGCGTTGGCGGGAATCGATCCACCTTGCAGCGGCCGTCCGGTGCTTGGTTTGGTTCGATCCCACGCCTCGAAGGCGATGCCCAGGACGAAGGCGACGCGTGAGTTGTTGGGCCAGGTCAACTTCTGCTGTTGCATGCCGCGATCTTCTTTCAATTTTAGATTGTTGACTTCAGATAACAAAGCGACCTATAGCCTAAGAGTGTAGAACGAGCAAGGAGGATTTTCCGACATGAAAACCCGGCCGCTGCCCTATCCCGATCTGATTCTTTACAGCGGTAAGATTCGCACCTTTGTGAACCCGACCACGACTTGCGAAGCTTTGGCTTGCTCGGGTTCACGCATCGTGGCGACGGGCAACTCCGAGGAGATTCGCCGCTTTGCCGGGCCGGATACGCAGCAGATCGATCTGAAGGGCCGCACGGTTATTCCCGGACTCACCGACACGCACGTGCATCTTTCGGAAAAAGGCACGGCGGAAATGGAGTTGGTCGACTGCCGCGATTTCTACGTGGAAGTTCACACGATTGCGGATATCTTGCAGCGCCTGGCTAATGCAGCGGCGAGTTCGGAAAAAGGCGCGTGGATCGTCGCGCACGGCAGCCCGATGCAGGATTTTCGCATCAAAGATCACCGTTTTCCTAACAAACGCGATCTCGACAGCGTCGTGCCGGATAATCCAGTTTCGATCTCGTTCGGCGCCCATGTGACGATCGGCAATTCGATGGCTCTCGCCGCGGCGAAGATCACCAAAGACACGCCCGATCCGGCCGGCGGTCACATTCACAAAGATCCGCAAACCGGCGAACCCACCGGCGAGCTGCACGAGCGGGCGCAGTTGATTCTGCGCAAAGTGGCGCCCGAGTTTAATTACTTGCAATTGAAAGACGGCATCGTGTTCGCCTTGAACCAATGTCTGGAACGCGGCGTCACCACCGTGCACGATATCGTGCGCTACGCCGAGCCGGTGCGCGCCTATCAAGAGCTTTACAAAGAAGGGCGCATGCACGCGCGGGTCAGCATTTTGCCGCGTGTCATCGAGTCGATGATCGAATCGAAAGCGTTGACCGATCTGGGCATCATAACCGGCTTTGGCAATGAGTGGCTGCGCGTCGGCGGCGTCAAGATGAGCATCGACGGCGGCATCACCGGGCGTAACGCCTGCTTTCACGAGCCCTACGAGAGCGACGAGCACAACCATGGCATCATTCGGATTCAGCAAGATGAGCTGAACCACACCGTGCAGGTGTGCCATGACGCCGGGCTGCGCTGCTGCGTGCATGCCATCGGCGACAAAGCTTTTGACATGGCGCTCGACGCTTATGAGAACGCCATCGAACACTCACCGCGCAAAGACCATCGCCACCGGATCGAGCACATGGGCAACTGGCTGGCGACGCCCAAGCTCATGCAGCGGATGGTGAAGTCGCAGATCGTCGCGATTCCCAACATCGCGTTCGCCTATTATATCGGCGATGCGATTCTCGATTGCGTTGGCGAGAAGCGACTGACGAAAGCCTTCCCGTTTCACACCTTGCTGCGCAACGGCGTGATCCTCGCCGGCGGCTCCGATTCGCCGGGCTACTGGCCCGTCGATCCGCTGCGCGATATTTCCTGCGCCGCGTCGCGCCAAATGCGCTGGGGCGAAGTGTGGATTCCCGAAGAGAAGATCACCGTCGCCGAGGCGTTCGCCATGCACACGACGACGGCGTCGTGGGTGGGTTTCGAGGAAAACGACAAGGGCACGTTGGAGGTCGGCAAGCTGGCCGACATCGCGGTGCTTGCCGACGATCCGTTTATGGTGGCGCCGGAAAAAATTCGCGAACTCAAAGTCGATATGACGATTGTCGGCGGTGAAGTGAAGTATCAGGCGTGAGTTGCCGCAACCGAATCGGATAAGAAATTTAACCGCAAAAAGCGCAAAAGGCGCAAAACTGGGGGAGGAAATTTTCACCACGAAGGACACGAAGATCACGAAGGTAAAGAGAAGAGAATCAAAAAGTTTTCTCCGAACTTCGTGTCCTTCGTGCGCTTCGTGGTGAGATTAGAATTTTTGGCCGCGATAAGGGTTGCGCAAGCTGCGCGAACTCTCAACTATAATGGTAAAAGGGAGCATAAAGGGCGCTGCACGCCCAGATTCGGAACCTGAAGGATTTAACCGCAAAGAGCGCAAAGAACGCAAAAAAAAGGGATCCGGATGAAGGGGCGCGATTCATCGCGCCCGTCGGCGTGCGTAGGGTGCGCGGTGCGCACCATGAACTTGCTCTAGTTGCGGCTCTCGTGGCCGAGGGCGGTGCTGGTGAGAGAGCGCGTGCCAGTCTTCTCGGAACCTAAGGCCATGCGTTTGCGCTGTTTGTAGATGTGGATGCTTAGCTCTTCAACGGTGGTGATCTGGGAATCTTCGCTGTGCTCGGACACGCACGCTTCGTACTGAATGGTCACCGACTGTATTTTTTCCGATTGATCTTGCCACGACACGCGCAGCAACCGGCCGCCGGCGCGATCGACGTAGTTGCCAGCCAAGCGCAGTACTTGTGACAGACTCAAAAGATTAGCCGGCCCGGCGTTGGAGTCGCGTTTGCCGCGGCCTTGGCTTTCGAGAGCCTTGATGTCGTCGGGTGTATAATGCTTGTCGATTTCAAGCAGCGCTTGCGGCGCTTTGCTCCGCCCTTGCACGACGAAAGATTCGCCAACAGTTTTTAGTTCCACGGCTTTGAGATCGAGCGACTCCAAGCTCTGGCCGATGCAGCGCAGAGCGTTCGAGTAGCGCGGTTTGGCGTGGCTCGACATAGGTGTAACCAATGGTTGATACGTCACCGGAGAGGACAACAGCAATCACTATGCCAGAAATAACGGCAAAAATCCCGTTATTTCTTAGCCGTTTTGGCCATGCTTGATCAAAAATGTGCGGTCAAAGCCGAGGTTGGCCCTCCTTAGGTGTTGGGAGTCTGACGCTGTGGCCCCGACCGTGGTGTCAACGAATTTTCATCTCGAAGCTCAGCACCTTCTCGTCGGGCCGCGCCTTCCAGATGATATTGCGGGCCACACCATAGATTTCCGCCAGCGTATAGAGCGGCACAAAGGGCACGTCTTCCATTAAAATGCGTCCCGCCTGATGGAGCAACGCGAGCCGCTTTTTCGAGTCGCCGGTTTTTTGCTCTTCGTCGATGATCTTGTCGAACTCCGGATTGGAATATTGAATGCGCTGGCTGCCGCCGGTGCGGAAATATTGCTCGTAAACCGTGTCGGCGTCGATGGCCGGCCGGCCGGCATAGTAAAAACCGAGCTTGCCACCGTTCACGCCCTCTTTGCCCCAGAAAACCGCGAACTCTTGCGAGACAAGTTCAGTCTTGATGCCTGCTTTCGCTAATTGATCGGCGATGACCTGGCAGACCTCGCGTGCCTTCGGATAGCGATCGGGTGAGAAATGGAGTTTCACTTCGAGGCCGTTGGGAAAACCTGCCTGTGTGAGCAGCTCTTTGGCTTTCTTCGGATCGAGCGGGTAGCGTTGATCTTAGGATCGAAGCCGATCACGTTGGTGCCCGTCGGGCCATTCATGAGATAGCCGTTGCCCTCGTAGATATGTTTGATGATCGCGTTAGGATCGACTGCATAGTTGATCGCCTGGCGCACCAGCTTGCTGTCGAACGGTTTGTGCGTGACGTTCATGGCAAGAAAATACATGCGCTGCCCCTCGACTTTTTCGGCGCGCAGGCGCGGATGTTTGTCGAAGCGCGATAGCTCTTCGACCGGCACGTTGTTCATCACATCGCCCTGCCCCGCCATCACGCCGGCGACCCTGGCGGCGTCTTCTTTCACACGCTTGATGACGATTTCTTTGATCGCCGCCTTCGGCCCCCAGTAGTCATCATTGCGCGATAAAACCAGATTGCCGTCGCGCTGCCAGCTGACGAACTTGTAGGGACCAGTGCCGAGCGGATTCTGATCCGCCTGTTCGCCATGCTTGTCCGCCGCAGCCTTGCTGATCATGAATCGATTATCCAGCCGGTCGAGAAAAACCGCGTTGGGCTGCTTAGTCGTGAACACCACGGTGTGATCGTCGGGCGATTGCATCTCGACCAAATCCGAGAACGCTGGCCCCTGCATGCTCTGCTTGTCGTTCTTGACGCGGTTGATCGAGTGGATGACGTCTTTGGCGGTGAACGGACTGCCGTCATGAAAGCGCACGTTCTTGCGCAGCTTGAAAGTCCACTTATTACCTTGGAACTCCCACGACTCGGCGAGCACACCGACGTATTGCTTCTTCGAATAGTCGATGTCGACCAGCGGTTGGATCATGTGCATCCACAGGCTGTACTGCGGCGCCGAGGTATAGGCGTAGGGGTGGAGCGTGTCGAGGCTGACGCTGGTGAGAATCGTGATGCGGTCTCGCGACGCGGAGTAGACCATGCGTGGCAGCGCCACGCCGGCGAGCGAAGCCAGGCTGATGCCGGCCGATTGCTTTAGAAAACTGCGTCGACTGGTGGAAAAATGTTTCGAGCTCATGATCGCGCCCTCCATCGGTTTGTGCTAAACCGTTGTCAAATTATGCGATGTTTACACCCGCAGGACTTTGCTTGTCCAGCGTGTTGTCGAAGGTAAAACTGCGACCCATGAACCAGACGGAAGTGCACGTAGCGCGGCTCAGTCCCTATCAACTGTTTCTTACTTTTCTGCGCATCACCACGTCAGGTTTTGGCGGCGCCATGTTCTGGGCGCGTCGCCAGCTCGTCGAGAAGGAGCGTTGGCTGACCGATCGCGAGTTTGTCGAATATCTTTCCCTCGGCCAACTCTTGCCCGGGCCGCCCGGGTTGAATCTTACGGTCTTGGTCGGCTACCGCTTTGGCGGCTGGGCGGGCGCATTGACGGCTGTTGTTGGGTTTGTCGGGTTGCCGTTTTTAGTCGTCATCGGCATGGGCGCGCTCTATCAACACTACGGCGCTCAGCCGATGGTGCAGCGCGCGCTGGCCGGCATGTCGATCGTCGCCGCGGCGCTGCTGTTTGCGACATTTGCTCGGGTTGTAAAAGTCTTGCCGCGCCGTTGGCAGCCGCTGCTGATTGCCGCGCTTGCTTTCGTCGCCGTCGGGGTTTTGCGCTGGCCGCTCATCTGGGTCATCGGGACGCTTGCACCCTTAGCGTTCTTGGCGGCGTGGAAAGAGCGACTCTGATGGCCCGCGGCGATCTGGTTGCGCTGTTTCTCCATTCATTGGCGCTGTGGTGCATCTCTGTCGGCGGGCCGTCGACGATTCTGCCGGAGTTTCACCGCTATTTGGTGCAGGCGAATCAGCTCTTGACCAATGTGCAGTTCGTCGAGCTTTACACCTTGGCGCAGGCAGCACCCGGTCCCAACTTCATGTACGCGACGCTCATGGGTTGGCAGCTGGCGGGCTGGACCGGCGCGACATTGATGACCCTTGCGGTGTTGCTGCCGACGATGACTTTCGCACTCATGCTCGGGCGCATGAATCAGTCCCATCCCAACGCCACGATCGTTAACGTCATCAAACGCGGCCTGACGCCAATTACCATTGGCCTCATGCTTGCCAGCTCGACGATCTTGATTCGCGCTGTCAGCCACAACTGGCGCAGCTATCTGCTGGCGTTGCTGACGATCGCAGCTGTTTTACGCACTTCGTGGAATCCGCTGTGGCTGCTCGCCGTTGGCGCGCTAGCGGGGATGTTGGGAGTGGTCTGAACCACCGAGCGTCGTTGATTGGCTCTGGACATCTAGACGGTCGACAAAAGAGCGAATCTCGCCGTAACGGGTGAACAACTGCGCGAGGGGCGACTGCACGTTCAGTGGGAGTGAGCAGATGCTGGTTGCAACGCTGACACAAAACGAAATCTTGGGACAAACGTCTGATACAACAAAAGCAGTACTGTCTAGATCCACACAAGCTTGGACAAATCATTTCAACGCCGGATCCTTTCTTAACCGACTGGCAATTAGATCGACAAAGGCTCGAATTTTCGCTGAGGCGTAGCGTCCTTCGCGGTGGAGTACGTGGATCGGCATCGGTGCGGGCTCAAACTCGGCGAGGATAATCTTTAATCGTCCCGACGTCACGTGCGGCGCGATTTGATAGGAGAGTAACCGGGTGATGCCAAATCCTCCACGCGCCGCCTCGATGGCAGCATCGTTGCTGTTGGTGCTGAATCTCGGCTTCACGCGCACTGAAATCGATTTAGCGTCCTGACGAAATTTCCATTCGCTGGTGGGACTCACCCCAATGGCTGCGATGATGCTGTGTTTCGGCAATTCCGCTGGCGTCTTCAGTGCGCCGTGCTTCTTGAGGTAGGCGGGCGACGCACACAGAACTCGCCGCACCGCGCCAACGCGGACTGCTTTCATGCTCGAGTCCGGTAACTTGCCAATGCGGACGCCGACGTCCAACCCTTCTTCGAGTAGATTTACTACCCGGTCAACAAACAACGCGGAAACTTCCATATCCGGATAGCGTTGTAAGTATTCGACGATGCCGGGCAGGATAAAGATCTTGCCAAAGAGCACCGGTGCCGTCACCGCCAGATGGCCGCGCGGCGCCGCGTTGATACCTTTTACTGCTTCATCGGCATCGTTGACCTCGGCGATGATGCGCCGGGCATCCTCGAGATAACGCTGCCCCGCTTCGGTAGCGCGCACATAGCGTGTCGTGCGATCGAACAGTTTTACCGCGAGACGTTTTTCCAGCGCGGCGACCGCTCGCGTGATCGCCGCGGGCGACATCCCCAGACGTCGCGCTGCCGCAGCAAAGCTCTCAGCTTCCGCCACAGCAACGAACACGCTCATCAGATGCAGTTGGTCCATGGATTATTCCACCGTGCGCAACAATGAATTGCGCGCAACAGTTATTCTTCACTCCAGAGCAATATTGCATAGTGCACTGGTTCGCAACGCAATTCTCGAAACCAAAACCAGTCGAAAAAGGAGAAAAGTCATGGAAACGATCAACTGCACCTCCCAGCGAGTCTACTATCGCACGGCCAGCGTCGCCGGCGTCGAGATTTTCTATCGCGAAGCGGGACCAAAGGACCGCCCTACGCTGGTCTTGCTGCACGGCTTCCCAACATCGTCGCACATGTATCGCGATCTGATGCCGCAACTGGCCGACGGGCTAACATTCCCCTGTATCCACGGTGGCAGGCCTATTTCCGCGAACACAAACCACCGACATTGGTTCTCTGGGGTACGAATGCCGCGATTTTTGTCGCCGCCGGCGCCGCATCATATCAGAGAGATTTGCCCGACGCCGAAGCGCATTACTTCGATACCGGCCACTTCGCACTGGAAACCCACGGAAGCGAGATTGCCCAACTCATGCGGAAGTTTCTGCAGCGCAAGATTGGGGAGCGCTCTTAGATAAAAACTTATCGGGAGAAACCAATTTATGGCACGCGCATTTTCCGAGATCGCATTCACGGAATCGGTAAAAACATTGCAAAGTGGCATGGCAGTCGCAAGGCCTATCAAAAATTTGAGCTAGACGGAGACCGCGGCGACCGTCTAACCGAACGAGAGACCGAGTTTATCGCCGAGCGGAACAGCGTCTACATGGCGAGGGTAAGCGAGACGGGGTGGCCCTATGTGCAGCATCGCGGCGGCCCGAAAGGCTTTCTCAAAGTGCTCGATGACAAGACTCTCGCCTTCGCCGACTTCAGAGGCAACAAGCAGTACATCAGCGTTGGCAATCTGAGTGTCAACGATCGGGTTGCGCTGTTCATAATGGACTACCCGAACCAGACTCGGCTAAAGCTTTGGGCGCGAGCGCGAATCATAAACCAAAAAGAAGATCCCGAGCTAGTCGCTCGCCTGCATGACTCAGCGTATGATGCCCGCGTCGAACGCGCCATCGTTCTGACGATAGAAGCCTTCGATTGGAATTGTCCGCAACACATCACGCGGCGATTTACTGAGGCGGAAGTTAAGCAGATGGTGGCACCGCTCGTCGAAGAGAATCGGCGATTGAAAGCCAGGCTCGCTGAAGACCCGTTGAGGAAAGTCTAAAAATTGATGCTCAACCCCGATGCTATTCGTATCGATCGCCGAATATGCTTGATTGACATTGTCGCAGGGGATTCTTCGATGAATCAGCTGAGGGCCCGCTTCGATTGGATTGCGAGACTCTCACCGCATTCATGGCACGCTACGGCATCACGCTGCTGCGCGTAAGCACCGGCATCGTTTTTTTCTGGTTTGGTTTTTTTGAAATTCTTCCTCGGCTTGAGTCCGGCAGAGGATCTGGCGACGCGCACGATGAGCGTGCTCAGCGTAGTGCGCAAGATTCCCGGGTTTGTCATCCTGAGCGCAAGCGAAGATTCACTACGCGCGCAAGGCGCAGACGACGCCGTTGATTCAGCTGGCGCCGTGATTCCACAGGTTCTCTGGGAGAGGGTGAGAACCTGCCCCGGACTTGATCCGGGGTGAGAGCCGTTCACTGCAAGATTTCTTTGATGCGCTTGACCACATCTGGCGACTGAGTCACCGCTTTGGCGATGCGTTTCTGCAAATGTTCGCCGGTTAAGAAGCTACCGTCCCAATCGACGAGTTTTTTTGCATCGGCGGCGAACGCCGGATCGGCGAGCATTCTTTCAAAGCCATCGCGCAGCGCGCGTAGCAGCTCGGGCGGCGTTCCCGGCGGCGCAGCGAAGGGACGGTCGAATTCGGTATAGGCCAGCATGACATCCATCAGGTTAAGCGCGGACCTGGCTGACGCTGGAGCCAAGTCGAAGACTGTCGGCACATCCTGCGGCAGAACGCGGCTCTTCTTGGGCCCCTGCTGCACGGCGAAGCTCATGAAGCGCTTGTCGAGCCACTCGGGCCACGGTGAGCGGAGAATTGTGATGTCGGAGCTGGCCCGGCAATCGGCCTCGCCGCGCTCAACCGCGAGATCGATCTCGCGGCCCGATTTGTAGCCCATGACGTTGTGAAACTTTACACCCAACGCTTCTTCGACCAAGCTCGAGAAAACGAAACTGATGCTGCCACTGCCGCCCTGGGCCATGCGCGGGGGTTTGGGCGCGCTGCGAATTTTCTCTACGCTGGTCAGGCCGGAATCGCTGCGGCAGGCGAGCATCATCGGCGCGTTGTTGAAGCTGCCGACCCAATCGAAGCGGCGAAAATCGAAGCGCACCTCGGGCCGGCCGACCATTTGCTCGAGATAGTTGGCGCGTCCCAAGCTGCCGATGGTGAGCCCATCGCGCTTGGCAATGCCGTAAATATAGTTCGCCGAAACCAGGCCGCCGCCCCCCGGCATATTTTGCACGATCAGGTTCGGATTGCCGGGAATGTGCTTGCCGAGGTAGCGTCCGACTAAGCGCGCCGAGTTGTCGGTGACGCCGCCGGGCGCGAAAGCGACGATAAGTTGGATGGTCTTGCCCTCATAGTAGGGTCGCGCTTGAGCAGCGCCGAATGCCGCTTCGGTCCGCGCGGCCATCGCCCAGGCGATTGCCGCCGCCACAACCAGCCATCGTGTGCTTAAGGATTGTTTCACGCGCGGATCATAGCGCTTTTGCTTGGTCGTGCGAAAGACCTCAAACGCCTGAAAATATGGAATTACTACGTCCGTTGGGAAAAACTGGAAATCAACTCGTTGGATTCGTCATCCAGATAATCGCGAGTCGCGTCTAACTACCTGTGACGCGCTTTTGCCTAGTGAGACTGTGCTGAAAGTGTCCTTCGGAGGCGAAGCCGAAGAATCTGCTTCACGCAACTGGCGAAAAAGCAGCCTTCGCTTGCGCTCAGGATGACAAGGCGGCCGATTTCGCCATTGCGACACAGTCTCTTTGGGAAAAGTTTGCATGACAACTTGGAAAAATATGCGCCAGTTTGGCAAAGCTATTGAATATGTCACGGCTGGGTGAAAGCTTGATCGTGTTTCTTGCGCTGCTGTCCCTCGCCGCGCCCGCTGGGGCCGCCGATTTTGGCCACCCGGAACCCGTTCACATCGAGGGGTATGACGATCATGCGATGGAGCCATTTCTCACGCGTGATGGGCGCATCTTACTTTTCAACAACCGCAACGATCCCAAGGAAAATACTGACCTGCACTGGGCTGAGCGCATCACGCCGGTGCATTTTCGCTACCGCGGCAGGATTGAGGGAGCGAACACGAACGTGCTCGAAGGTGTGCCATCGATGGATGGCGATGGCCTGGTGTACTTTGTCTCGCTGCGCAGTTACCGCGAATCCTTGTCGACCATCTATCGCGGCAAGTTCGCCGAGGGCCGAGTCACCGATGTACAGCTGGTCGAAGGGCTATCGCGCAAGCAGCTAGGCCAAGTCAATTTTGACGCCGAGATTAGCGCCGATGGACGATATCTCTACGCCGTCGACGGTACGTTCAGCGGCGGTCCGATACCGAAGAGCGCCGACATCTTCGTCGCGCGGCGGGTTGGCGATCGCTTCGAGCGCCTCGCCAACTCAGCGGAGATCATGGCTAAGATCAATAGCTCGGCTTTGGAGTATGCGCCGGCGATATCAACCGACGAGCTTGAGCTGTTTTTCACCCGCATGACGGGCGCGCTGTTCTGGCGCAAGCTCGCTGTTTTGCGTGCGACGCGCAGGAGCCGCGACCTTCCCTTCGAAGAGCCGAAAGTGATCACCGCCATCTCTGGATTCGTCGAAGCCCCGACCGTGAGCAGTGATGGCAACTCTCTCTACTATCACAAGAAGATCGACGGCAAGCATCGCATCTTCCGAGTCACGCGGCCCTAAAGGTTTGGTCGTACAAGAGCGCGCTAGTGTAGTGTCTGTTAAATTTCGGTGTTTATGATTCCACGTCCAGCTCTGCGAATCGCAGTAAAATGGCCGCAGATGGCACCAAGCTTCGGCGAATCAGACCGAACGATTTGCGCTGGTGCCTTCGCTTCTCCAGAGTTCCACCTCGATCGACACATTGTTGTGGGGTTTTCCTCGTCGCATGAATAGTCCGGGCTAGGGTGCGCCGCGCGCACGATCAACTGCCGAGTGTTCGCGTGAAATCGTTAAACAATTCACCAACGGCAAACTTGCGGGGGATCAAACGCTGCTGCGCTGAATAGTCGATTATGATCTCCAAGCTGCGTCGCAGGCTCGGCAAGCCAAACTGGAGCGGATCAAGCTCGCCGGTTGCGCCGGACGCGCTTTTGCTCTCACGCAAGAGCCGGAACACTTCTCTGACTGCGTCAGGGTTCGATTGCGCCAGCGATTCTTTGACGACGACCATATGGTTGACCGGCACCGCGCCATGTTTCTGGCACCAGGCGCGCGCCGCCGCGTCGGGATTTGGGATCACTGGCCTGAAGCGTGGTTCTTTGAGATCGCCGCCGCCGACCACGGCGGCATCGAGCTCGCCGTCGAGCAGCATTTGCGCCATCTGTTTTCCGGCCGCGGCGCGCTGCGCCGTCGGCGGATCGGAATATTCCGCAACGTGCGGATCCTCAAAGGTCACCCACTTGATACTATCCAAGTCGACGCCGTGATCGTTCTGCAACACGCCGCGCACCCATGCTGCGGTGGTAACAGAATAAGCGCGAATGCCGAGGCGTTTGCCGTTAAGATCGGCTGGCGACAGTGCGCCACGTTCGGCGTTGTATACAAGGAACGGGTGGGGCAGAGCGCCGACCATCACCGCCGGCAAGAGCACCAGCGGCTTGCCATGGGCCTTGGCCTGCAGATAGGTGACAATCGCCAGCTCGGCGACGTCGTATTTCAAATGACGCACGACGTCTTTGAACGCCGTATTGGGCACCTTCACGTCGGCAAAGTCGAACGTGACGGTTGATGATTTGATTGCGCCGCTCTTGAGCGCCTTGGTATTCGGATAGTCGCCCAATAGTGTTTTCAATCGCACGACAGTCGCCTCGTTAGTCATATCTTTCTCTCCGAACTTTGCATCCTTTGCGCCTTTGCGCGAGAAAATCCGATCCGCGCCTCGTTATTTGCTCAGGCTCCGTTCCAGAAACCGCAGCAGCACCGGCGCCAAGGTGACATTGGGCTCCTCGTCGACGCGCTTGCGCGCCGGATTGTCATCCGCCAACGTGAACCAATGATGACCCGCGCCGGGAATCAACATGTCTTCAACGTCAGCGCTTTTCTCGCGCAGGGCGGCGATGAGCCGTTCCGACTGATTGTGATGCACGATGGCATCTTCGTTGCCGTGAATGATCATGTAGCGTGCCTGCGGCTTTGCTTTTACGCGCTGGACACGATGCACCGGCGAGAAGTTTTCGTAATCATCTTTCGCCTCGGTGTAAGACTTACCCATGAGCTTTTTGACCGGGTCGTCGGTGCGCTTGGGCGGCTGGGTGACGCGCCACCAATCGGGCAGATCGTAAATGCCGTAGACGCCGACCATGGCGCGCATATATTGCGCGGTCGCTTCGTGGAGCGACAACATCGCCGCCATGTGGCCGCCGGCCGAGTCGCCGATGGTGCCGAGGCGCTTGGTGTCGACATTCAAAGATGAGGAATTCGCGATCAGCCAATCCAACGCGCGGCAAACATCCTCCCACACGCCGGGCCACGCCGGACTCACCTGGCTCGATAAACGATAGTCCACCGCAACTACGCCATAGCCGCGCTCGGCGAGGAAAGGCCCCCAGCTCTTGTATTGCTTTTGCGAGCCGCGCAGCCAAGCGCCGCCGTGCAGACAAATGAGCGCGGGGTGCGGTCCGCCACCGGCCGGCAAATAAAGATCGAGGCAGTGCTTGCCCGCCGGCCCGCCGCCGTAGGCGATGTCAAGGCGGATGTCGAGGGTGTTGTTTGTTTTCATGTGCGTGGGTTTCTCCGAAACAAATTCTCTTTGCGTCCTTTACGCCTTTGCGCGAGGCCTTTCCGATATCCCTAACACCAACAAGTTGTCGCGGGCAATCGGAATTGACACGAATGAAACCCACGTAATATATCGAGCATGGAGGTACCTACCATGTCATCGAACGGTTCCAAATCCGCCCAGGTCCGCGCCAAGCTGAATCACCCGATCATCGACACCGACGGCCACACCGTCGAGTTGACGCCGGTATTCTTCGACTACATCAAAGATGTCGGCGGCGCCGGCATGATCGAGCGCTATAAGAAAGCGGTCGGCGGCCGGGCGAATAACCGCTGGGCCGAGCTGACCGACGAGGAGCGCCGCTACTCGCGAGCGACCTGCCCGCCCTGGTGGGCGCGGCCGGCGAAGAACACGCTCGATCGCGCGACGGCGTCGCTGCCGAGTTTGCTTTATCAACGCATGGACGAGCTGGGCATGGACTTCGCGGTGCTCTATCCAACCTTCGGCTTGACTGAGCCGCCGCGCATCGAAGAGGAAGAAGTGCGCCGTGCTGCCTGCCGCGCGCTGAACACCTTTCACATGGATATTTACGGACCCTATGCCGACCGCATGACGCCGGTGGCGGTGATTCCGGTGCATACGCCGCAGGAAGGCATCGAAGAATTGGAATACGCCGTGGAAAAACAGGGCTTCAAAGCCGCGGTGATTTCGCACGTGCAGCGGCCGGTGCCGAAAATGTTGCAGGAGCACCCTGAAGTCGCGCATCAAATGCCTTACATCGATCTGCTCGCTCTCGACAGCGAGTACGACTACGACCCATTCTGGGCCAAATGTGTCGAGCTGGAAGTGGCAGTGACGACCCACGCGACAGGTCAAGGTTGGGGCAGCCGGCGCTCGGTGTCGAATTACATGTTCAACCACATCGGTCACTTCGGCGCCGCCGGCGAGGCGTTGTGCAAGGCGTTGTTCTTCGGCGGCGTGACGCGTCGTTTTCCAAATCTAAATTTCGCCTTTCTCGAAGGCGGCGTGCACTGGGCCTGCGGGGTGTTCTCCGACATCGTCGGTCATTGGAAGAAGCGCAACGCCAAAGCGATTCATAGCCTCGACCCGCAAAGTCTCGACGGCGCGCTGATGCACAGACTAATTAATGACCATGGCAACGACAAAATGAAAGGCAAAGCCGACGAGATCGTAAAGTGGATCACCCAGCCGCAGCGTCGCCCGATGAATTTAGATGACTGGTCGGCTTGCCGCGCCGAGAAGCTGGAAGATTTGCGCGACTTGTTTATTCCGAATTTCTATTACGGCTGCGAAGCCGACGATCCGATGGTCGCCTGGGCGTTCAACTCCAAAGTCAATCCGATGGGGGTGAAGTTCAAAGCGATGATGAGCTCGGACATCGGCCACTGGGATGTCACCGATATGAACGAAGTGGTCGAGGAGGCGCACGAGTTGGTCGAAGATGGCTTGATCACGCAAGAGGATTTTCGCGACTACACGTTTACCAACGCGGCGATGTTGTACGCGGGCATGAATCCGAACTTCTTCAAGGGCACGGTCTGCGAGGGGGCTGTAGCAAAGTTGCAGCAAGGCGCACCGCAAAATCGGGCGCAGGCGGTGTCGGCGTGATGTTTATGCGACTCGCGACAATACTCATTCTAGTTTTGTTTAGCTTTACGGCGTCGCTCGTCCAGGCGCAGAAGACGCCGGAAGATATGATCGAGGAGATCAATCGCCTGCCGATGACCGACCGGCAGCGCCGACTCGAAGACGGCGCCAAGAAAGAACGCGAAGTCATCTGGTACTCGACGATGAACCGCGAGGACTCCCTGGAAATCATGCGGGCGTTTGAAAGCGACTATCCTTATTTGAAAGTGAACTTTGTCACCGCGGGTGGACCGCGGACGTTAAACCGCATCACGGCGGAATATCGCGCCGGCGCTTATCTATATGATGCCACCGGCTACCGCGCGACCTTTCTCGCGCCGACGCGCAAGGCCGGCATAGTGATGCGCTACCGCACGCCGCTGCGAGAGTTCCTGCGTCCCGGCTTCGTCGATCAGGAAGGTTACTTCAATGCGACGTTTACCCGCGCGTTTATGTTTATCGTCAACAAGAATCTGGTCGCCGCCAAAGATTATCCCAAGTCGCTTGCCAACCTGCTCGAGCCCAAGTGGAAGGGCAAACTGGTCATGGACAATGAGTCCTACGATTTGCTTGCGGCCATGTTGGACTACTATGGCGAGAGCGAAGGCAAGCGCATGGCTGAAAGTTTAGGCAAACAGGAGCCGAGCTTTCGCCGCGGCACGACGCTCGTCGGCCAACTGGTCGCCGCCGGCGAATTTCCCGTGATGGTCGATGGCTCCAATCACCTGGCCTACGATCTCAAGAAGAAAGGCGCGCCCATCGATTATTTATTTCCCGAGCCCTTCGTGCCGGTGATGATTCCCCAGGCGTTTTGGGTCGCCGCTCGCCCACCGCACCCACACGCAGCGGCGTTGTTCGTCGATTTCATGCTCTCGAAGAAAGCCCAAGAGATCATGGCCAACCAGGGTCGTTGGGTGAGCCGCAAGGACGTCAAGTACCAAGTCGACCCTGGCACGCGAAAGCTGCAGGTCGTTTCACAAGAGAAATGGGGCGAGCGCACCAACGAATTGGTCCAGCTCTACAACAAGTTGATCATGCGCGAAGCGCGGTGAACGGCGCTCCATACTATATATTTGCATTTACCCAGAGCTGCGCATAGATTGAAAAACGTGTCGGCAAATAACAAACGCCCGTTTTTTTCTACGTACACAACGAGCCTGTGGATACGATTCCTACGTTTTAACCTGCAGTCGCACAAGAAGCTCGAAACCGATCTTGAAAAGCTCGGTCTAACGCCGCCGCAGTTCTACGTGCTGGCGACCATCGGCTACGCCGGCGGACTGCCCTTCGGTGAGATCGGCGCCAAGATGATGGTTACGGTTAGCAACCTGACCGGCATTGTCGACCGCCTCGAAGAAAAAAAGTTAGTCCAGCGCAAGCGCGACGACAAAGACCGCCGCGTGGTCCACGTCATCATGACCGAGAAGGGCGCCAAGCTCTACAAGAGCACGATCCCGATCTTCGAGAAAAGCATCGCGGAAATCTTCCAGCGCCTCGAAGGCCCCCAGCAAAAAGAACTCTCAACGCTTCTGCGCAAATTGAACGAGCCGCGGTCGGCAGATTCGGAGAAAGCAACGCGAGTCTAGCAGGAAACCTGGGCTCAGGTCGCGCCAGTGGCCCAGACAGCCTGCCACGCCGCAAACTCGGCCGGCCTTATCTCGTAGCGCGCATAGTTGCCTTCGTGCAGGCCGAGTAATTCACTTTCGGCCATTTCTCTGAATCGCTCGCGCTCGTCAGGCGCAACGTTTGCCTGCACCCAAGCAGCTAACTGAGCGGCTGCGGCCCTTCTGCCCATGCACCCGCGTATAATCTCGCTGACCGCTTGGCGCAGAGCCGTGTGATGTTTTAGTCGGAAAGGGTCGGGCTCCCCCAATGATTGTCGAACCGCAGCGTATCGCGCTGACGAACGTTCGTAGGCCCAGATGAACACTTCCTTTAGCAGTTCGATCCTGTTCAACTCGTAAACGCCGAGCACCGCATCGGTATAAAGATGACGCGGGACTTCGGCAAAGGACAGCGGAGATAGATTTCTCTTGATGAATGAGATGTTCGCCGCAAGACGTGACACTCGCTTGTTCACGTCGTCGAAGGGCTGCAAGTAAGGGAAGTGCACCATGACGAATAAGGCCTGCTCGAACGGGTCTTCAATGGCCGTGGCCGTGGCCAGTATTTGATCGAAACATTCCTCGATTAATTGGGGTACTTCGAGCGGATAGAACGTCGAGCTTTCAATACCAACAGCGATCCGTCTCAACCTACCGGTCGCGGCTTGACTCGTGAGCAAATTGTTCGCGAGCAGCGCATGGAGATTGAGAATCGTATAGCGATTGAAACCGATGTCGTCGGCCGCGTCGACCAGAAACGCGATGGCATCTTTATGGTTCAGGATCATCTGCGCTTCGAGACGCTTGCCGCCTTCGGGTTCCTGCCCAAACTCAATCAGACGCCGTGTGTCCAGCAGAGAATACGTGTTTCCCTCCAGCCGGCTCGAATTCCAGGACAAATCGATGAGAAGACGATCGAGGATTTGCCTGGCATAGGTGCCGGCGGGTTGCGCAGCTATGTTGGGTGTGCCCACAGTCTTTAAATGCGCACGCTCAGCCGACGTGAGATAGGCGGTGACGTTAGGTCGATAGCTATCCAAGAACTCCCGGTTGTAGCCCACGGGTTTTCGGGATTGCGTCGGCTGCCGGAGATATTCGCGGGTTGCGACAGCGGCTTTCGATAGAGGTAAGGAGAGTTCTTCAGGCTCCCGTGCGAGGCGCTGTCCAATCATCTTTGCAGCCAGCCGGTACTTCGTCCACCGGCCTTGCCCCTCAGCAACCAAGCGGTTGGCGTTCACCAAGTGTTTGAGACGGTACTGCAAAGTGCGACGCGGCAACGAGCGCGCTAGAAGCTCGGCGATCTCTTGGAACGTGGCCCCATTGGGATAGCGACCGACGGCATTTTCAACCGCCTGTAACTGATCTTCTGGCATTTGTTTAGCCATAGAGGATTTCAGAAGACCCAAGGATTCATGGCACCTTTAGCGCTTCTATATGCGCAATTTAATGCATATATGCGCAATATTCAACGCCTATGCGCAACTAACTATTGCACTTATTGGGGTTAGTTGCGCATATCAGTTATTGGTGCAACAGCGCAGGCCTAAGCCAGGGTTGCGATTTACGGGCTAAGAGCGAGCCGAAACGGACGTTGGCACCAGAGTCGCTCGATCGGATACTTGTCAAATTCGGGATCGACGCTTACGATTGGCACGCGGTCGACGATCGCTTGTGAAATAATCAGGCGATCGAATGGGTTTCTATGATGGAATGGCAGGGTTGATAACTGAATGAGGTGCCCGGCCGAAATCGGTAAGAGTTCAATGTCATTAAGCTCGAGCTGATCGGTCATCAAAGATTCGACGGGCATTTGAATGGAGAGTTTCCCCAGACTTAACTTGATAGCAATCTCCCACAAACTCGCGACACTTAAGAAGAGTTCGTTGTCGTCCTCTAGAAGAGATTTTCCACGGAGACTAAGTGCCCCGGGTTATCGTCGATGAACCAGAGAAACGTGTGGGTGTCGATCAGGAGTTTCATTCCGTATAGGTGCGAAAATCTTCGATTGGCGCGTCAAAATCACTTGCTAGCTTGATGAGTCCCTTTGCACTCCCCGCCTTGCGCTCTCGTGCGACTTTGCAGATCGGGATCAGTTTCAGCACCGGTTGGTCGTTTTGCGCAATCAGCACCTCTTCACCCTTCAGGGCTACCTCAAAAAGAGACTCCAACTGGCGCTTTGCTTCGTTTAGTTCAATGCGTCTTCCCATTATTTCTCGTTTCCCTGTTCTAGCTTTTTGGCCGGTAAACTTTCGTTAACATATAAGCCGCCATCTTTGCGGTGTCGTCCGAGAAACCGGAAATGTCCCCAAATCTGATCTAGCGGCAGCTCGTATTTGATACCAACTTGATACGTTGGTCGTGTCGTCAAACTTCGACTAATCAGATTAGCGGTCTTTTTCAGAGTTCTTTCTTCAGCAATGTTTGCGTTAAACTTTAAGGCATTGAAAAACAAGTCTTCCCATAGTGTCCCCTCTCGCATACATTCTTCGCGTCCATCCAAGTCGCCGCTGATAATCGCGCGAATTTGTTTGGCGATTGGCTTATCTGAATAGCCAAATGATAACTGAAAGGCATTAGTTCCTGTGATAGTAGGTCGCGGGGTCGGCTGCCCGTCGGCTACGTCGGAGACTCCCGCCTTGTTGGTAAACGAGTAACTCAACGACAGCTTCAAATTGTTAACCGCTAACCGCTCCCAAGGTGAGATCCTTTCTGCAAGATCTTCAGCAATGCTGGGGGTCTTCCTTACGTCGTCTGCCAGCATATTTCTTGTTGAACTCAACTCGATCTTATCGTCGCATGCTCTTTTTCTTAACGTGTAGGGCTTTGCATCGTCGCCGTATGAAGGTGGACGGTACGCCGTTATGCTGGTCGCTAAAGCGGCTGTCGCTATAAAGGTAATTTTTTTCATGATTCTGACCTCCTAATCTGATGAACTGTTCCTAAAAAAACGCCGAAGGAGACTACATTAAGGCGGCTTCCTCTTCTGAGGTATCCTCCATCGCCCGTAGGATAGATTCGGCAATAACATCGGCGGCATATTGCAAATCGGCTGTCCTATGGGTCGCCATAACACTAGCCCTCATAATAGACCTGCCGGACTCCACAACGGGTGGGAAAACAGGGTGAATGAAGATGTTTCCCTTTTGGCAGTAGGTCGCGGCGCGCGCCGCGGCAACTGCAGGACCGACCAATATTGGAACGATCGGCGTTTCTCCACCTCCGACAAGCTTCATACCATTTTCTGCAAGTGCATCACGGAAAAACTTGATATTCTCTGAAAGGTTGCTAATTAGAACCTCTCGTTCGCGGCGAAAGACGTGTAGGGCAGCGATAGCTGCGGCGATCATAACCGCAGGCGTGGCGCCGCTGTAAATGAATCCTCTCGACGCTCTGCGGAGAAACGTCACCATATCCATAGACCCAGCAATGTAACCACCGGCTGACGGTATGACCTTGCTCAAGGTGCCCATCTCAACGTCTACATCCGTTGTTCTTAACCCAAAGAATTCTTTGATTCCGCCTCCTGATTGTCCCAAGACGAAGTGAGAATGACACTCGTCGACGAATAGGGCTGCATCATATTGCTCGCAAACTTTGACAAACTCAGGCGCGCTGCAAACATCGCCACTCATACTAAAGACGCCGTCAATGAACACCATCCTTCTTCCGGAGGGCCCTTTTTCACTTAGTGCCTGCCTCAGGTCCTCGGGATCGTTGTGGCGAAACCTTTTAAATTTGGCGCCGGAGTACCAACATCCGTCGCTCAGCGAAGCATGATTCATCTTGTCGGAAAACACTGTGTCTTTGCGGCTCAACAATGCGGAGAGAGTCGATACATTGGCGACGTAGCCGCTGGTATACACGATCGCGTCCTGCGTACCGTGGGTATCCGCTATGAGTTCCTCGAGCTCTGCGTGAAGAGTTGTGTGACCCGCCAACCATCGGGAGCCATGACTACCTGTCCCATAGCGATCGAGAGCTTCGTTGCATGCGGCACGGATTTCAGGATGACCATTGAGTCCAAGGTATGAGTAGCCACCGAGCATTAGCATGTCACCGCATCCCCTTACGCGCACAAAGCGTTTGGGCAAATCCTTCTCAATTTCTCGAAACCAAAGAAAATGGCCCCGCGGACTCAGATACGCAACAATTTCATCCCACGAAGTTCCTGCCGGGTAACCGTGTGGCCGCTCTGAAGAGCGAGCAATGGCGTATTTGTTTGTGTCCAAGATATCCTCGTTTTGTATTACCTACTCGCCCCAATTCGGTAATGGGTTCACATACGTCTGTAGGAAACTCTCTTTTTGCCGCGTAGGCCCAATATAACCCAAACAATCTTTTTGGGACCACGGAATGTCGACTGACCCACGCATAGTTGCATTCTACGCTTACTTCTTCGGCGCTTTTGGTTCTTTCACGTCCTTGGGTTGTTTGGCCGAATCTTCACGAGATCTCGCTTCAGCTTCGCGAGCCCTGGCTTCGACCTCACGAGCTTTCGCTTCCGCCTCACGTGCTCTTGCCTCCGCGTACGCGGCGTCCTCTCGCGCTCTATCGAGGTCCGCCAACGCGGGTGTTGAAGTGATTGCTCCAGCCAGCAACCCTGCGCAAATCAACGACAGTAATTGTTTCATGTGATTCCCTCCTTTTTGTTTGGTGCTTTATCTGACTGTTTTCGGTCAATAAGTTTCCCGGATTCAAAATCGTGCCACGTTGTGTTCAAACATTTTTTTTCGCACGAATTTTCCCTCAAAATCAGGTATTTCTGTGTTATCCCCCGATTGTCCGGTGACACACTTCGAGTCCTTGGGGAACTATTAATGTGGCGAGTTCTGAAAAGTGGTGTGACGAGGATGCTGATGGGCTCGTGATGGAGGCAATACGTACCGGTGATTACAGTGGAGCGCTAGAGGCTTTAGCTACGGCATATCAGCATAAGGTAACGCGGCGTTGTTTCTTCTTGCTCGGCGGGTTTCGGCAGGAGGCTGCGGATATCGCGCAAGAAGTGTTCCTGAACGCGTATAAGGCCATGCCAAACTTTCGTGAGCTATGATCAAAGCGTGTGGAAATAGGAAATAGGTAGGCGTACCCTTTCGCGAATCTAAAAACGAAAGGCTGCCTGTTGGCGCAGGCAGGAAAGGATACGCCGATGAGAGAAAAGCACACTGAGG